>CAZEZQ010000658.1:0-3992 GCA_964516245.1 uncultured bacterium
AAATTGTTGTTCGTCTCTATTGGTTTCGAAAATTTCAAATATCTTTGGCTAGATTTACACTTGTGAATTGTGAGAAAATCTCTCTCAAAATGGTTTTTTCTTCAGTGAAATCAGCATTCGGGGCAGACACTGGGGTCTGCCCCTACATTTATAAAATTTCAAATATCTTTGTTAAGATTCTTACTCGTGAATTTTGAGAATCTGTCTCATTCAATAGAATCCACATCCACCCGATGCTTCTCAATCGCCGCTTGAACTTCGGCTTGGTTTTTCAACTCAACATGATCAATTGTCTCACCCAGCTGAAAATCAGGGTTAAACAATTCTTGATTCAATCCTGGATTCCATTTCAAAGACAGTATCTTATTTTCTAATCTCCCCACAATTTCCTTTTGATTTTTCACCGTGACATACTTTCTCGCAAAGGGAAAATAGATACCATCCACTTGCTGATAATCACCAAAAGTTATAGTGCGCACCAGATCTTCATTTTGAAATTTACAGCACACAGTAGGGGATTCAGGAAATGAAAATAAATTGTATTTCTTCAAAGGAATTGTGGGAAAAGAGGGGAAGCGTCTTCTGAACCCTGCAAAAAGTTACAGCGAACTCACAGTCTTTTTCGCATACTGCTGCTTCAACGCCGCATATCGATTGCGCACTTTGTTCACGTAACGCGCGCCTGCGCCGGTGATTTTGCCCAACCGTTCCAATCGCCCGGGGCCAATGTTATAGGCCGCCAGGGCCTTATCGGTATCGTTGAAAATTTCCAAGAGAAAGCGCATATATTGGGTGCCGCCTTTGATGTTTTCTTGTGGATTGAAAGGATTGCTGACATCCATATCTACCGCGGTTTCGGGCATTAGCTGCATCAATCCCTGCGCTCCTGCGTGTGAGACTACATCTTTGCGCCAGCTCGATTCAACGTCAATCATGGCCCACACCAGCAGTGGGTCCAATTGGTTTTGTTTGGAATAATGGTCAACCCATTGCAGCCATTGTTTGGGGGGGATTCGTTCGCCTTTAGAGCGGGCGGTATCAGCAGCCGCAAGCCAATCAGAAGGTTCAGTTTCTTGTTGTGGTTTTTCTACTCCCCGCCGTTTGGCTAAGGTTTTATCACTGAAAATCAACCGGCTGGCCCGAAAATCTACGATCTCTTGCCGAACCTTGTTCCACTTATCGGGGTCGGCCCCGTATTTTTCAGCCAGCTGTAAATGGCGTTCCGCCCCCCGAACATCCAAATGATCCAAGCGTTCCTTTGCCATTAATAGATGAATCTTACCGCGGTAACTGCCCCAATATTCATTCTCAGAATTGTATTGGTGCCTACGCTGCAGTACTGCCACGCCTTCTTTGAGCCCCTTGCGTTGAATGATGCGCTCGATCTCGCGTTGTTCTTGTTCGCGCCGCTCGCGCTCGCTTTCAATCTTTTTTTGTTGCATGGCTTCAATTTGTTGTTTTGCATCTTTGTGCCAATCTGAATAGCGTAAGGCTTTTTCGAGAAAAAATTTCGCCCGGTCAAATTTTTCACGTTTCATCAACTGCAAACCGAGCACCAGCTCGCTCTCGCCGGGTTGGGCTTCCACCAATTTTTCAATAGAAGAAAAAGGCAGCACCACATGGCCGCTTACTGTTTCAAACGTAAGATGGGTCTCGGTGCGCTTGGTAATAGAGCCTTCCACCAAAGAGCCGGTCACCATTTTTACCAAATCTAGGTGCTTTGCCTCTTTGGCGGAAAGAGTGAGAGTCAGAATTGGATACAAAAACAAACAAACCCAACGTTTCATCTGTCACGCCGCTTTCATTCGTTGTTGTAGATATTCGCGCAAAATGGCTGACACCGGGGTTTTGGTGTTGGCCAGCACATAATCGATGCCCTGTTCGAGGCAGCCGTTGCGCAAGGTGTCGAGATATTGCTGCACCCGTTTTTGGTAATCGGTTTTCAACCGTTTGGGGGTGGTCAGCAATTCTTGTTCTTCGCCTTCCATGCTGTGAAACTCGACGGTGCCCTGGTAGGGCAGTTCGATTTCTTCCGGTGTCAATACATGAAACACAATAATTTCCTGCTTCTGCCTTGCGAGCAATGCCAAATTATGCAGCATCGCGCCGGGATCGTCAATCAGGTCGGAAATAAGAATTGTGATGCCCCGTTTTTTGATGTATTCGCCCGCTTTGGAGAGCACGTCGGCGATTTGCGAACGTTCGCGGAGAGGTTTGGCGCTAACCAGGGTTTCCATCAAGGTGCCCCATTGGTCGTCGCGGTGGCGCGGGGGCACATAGTCGCGAATGCGTTCATCAAATGTGGCAATCCCTACGCTATCGCCTTGGCCCAGCATGAGATACGAAATCGCCGCCGAGAGCTGATTGGCAAATTCGGCTTTGCTGATGGTCGATTCGCCGAATTGCATAGAAGCGCTGGTATCGACCAGCAAGGTGGCGCGAAGGTTGGTGTCTTCTTCGAAGATTTTGATGTGGAAGCGGTCGGTTTTGGCGTAGGCGCGCCAATCGATGTGCCGCAGCTCATCGCCCGGGTTATAGGGCCGGTGCTCGCTAAACTCGACATTGCGGCCCATAAAATGGCTGCGGTGCTTTCCCGATACGGTTCCTTCTACCGCATTGCGCGCCACAATCTCCAAATGCGAGATTTCTGACAGCAGCGATGGGTCGATTCCATGTGTGGGCATAAACGCTCCTTCGAAAGAATTCTGATAACCTTAAAATTATAATGCATTTGGATGCAAGTGTCAGGGAGAAAGCGGACTTATTCACTTAAACCATGCGCAAGTAAATTTTATAATATATGATCTAAACCAGTGGGTGAAAAAGATGAATAAAAAGCAACGCATGATATTTGAACAACTTTTTGAATCTCCCACTCGAAGCGATATTAACAATAAAAATGTAGAAAACTTATTAATTGCTCTTGGGGCTGAGAAGGAAGAAATATCTGGTTCACGAGTTCGCTTTCATCATCCAAATGGAAAATTTACCATGACAAATCTCACCCAGGCAAGGAATTAAAGCGCTATCAAGTTGAGGATGTAAGAGATTTTTTGATTCTTATTGGAGAAGCCCCATGATTGAGTATAAAGGTTACTATGCTGAACCAAAATTCAGTGAAGAAGATGCCTGCTTTTATGGCCGGCTGCTTGGTATACGCGATATAGTTTCTTTTGAAGGCTCTACTGTAGAAGAACTGATACAAGATTTTCACTTGGCTGTCGATGATTATATCGATATGTGCCGTTCTCGTGGAGAAGATCCACAGACGCCTTACTCAGGTGAAGTGTTTCTCCGAATAGAACCGAATGTTCATGTTCGAGCTGCTCATGCAGCATCTCGGCAAAACAAAAGCCTAAACCAATACATAAATGATTTATTGAAAAGGGAAGTAGGATAAAATACTTTTCATGTAGTTTCAACAATGTACTCGATTAGGAATCAATGCCAATGAAATTTCAAGTAACACTTGAACAAGATGAAGATGGAATGTGGGTGGTACAATGCCCTTCTGTTCCAGGTTGTAATAGTCAAGGAAAAACTCGAGAAGAAGCCCTTGAAAATATAAAAGAAGCGATTCAACTCTGTTTGGAAGTACGCACTGAACGTGGTATGCCACTGACCGTTGAGACACATCAAGTTGAGGTGGCTTTGTAATGCCGCCATTGCCTGTATTGAGTTGCAAAGAAGCTGTGAAAGTGTTTCAATCATTTGGTTGGGAAATAGTCCGGCAAAGAGGGAGCCATATTATGATGGTTCATGATACTTCCAGTATTACACTTTCAATACCAAACCATAAAGAGATTGCAAAAGGAACATTGAGAAATATAATAACGCGATGCAAATCTTACTATCGAGCAATTTATAGAAGAATTATCGTAACCATTTAGCCATCTGAAAGCATTTTTATTTCGCTCATTCAGGGCTAGGGGTTTTGTGTTTCTTTTTTCCAGGGGCGATTGCCCCTGGCTATCATATGGCGCCCCCGTTGG
>CAZEZQ010000659.1:0-3991 GCA_964516245.1 uncultured bacterium
ACCATCAAAAAGAGCGGTCAGGGGCAGACCCAGCGCTTCCCAAATGTTGCGCTGGCCGAGCACAATGGGAACTTCGGATTCGCCGTCGTTGAGCACAGTGTAAACCACAGTTCCACTTTTGCCGGTGAAGTCGAGCGTGCTGCCGCTAATGGGCTTGCCGGTGGGGCCGTGATCGAGGGGGATGTGAAGATCGCGGCCAACATAGAGCTTCTTCTCCGCGCCTTCAGGTTTGAAATCAAGCGGGGCTTCAGCATAGGTGTAGAGCTGATCCCACTCGTGGTTGGCGAAAGAATCGTAGGGGTCGCTGGTGGAGCCGTTGCCGTCGACATCGTAGGGCACGGTCCAATACATCATTTTGGGCCCTTCAGAAAAAGTATTGTTTTCGTGCTCATACCACAGGACCCGGTTTTGAGATTTGAGGTCTTCTTCGGTCAGGAGTTTGGGTTTTTGTCCGGGTTCTTTGGCGGTTTGGACAATTTGAGCCAAAACCGAATTGTAAGGTGGAAGGATGCAGCAATAGGAGAGATCAAAGCCAGTGCAGTGCATGCCCAGTTCGTAATTGATCATGATATTGTAATCATTGGGCGGCGTAGCGAGATTGTTTTGGGCATGAGTAAGCAGAACAATTGTGAAAAACGTAATCGCGGTTGAGATCAAGATTTTCATGGTGATGTATATCCTTTTAATGTTGATCAATTCAGATATATTCAACCACAAAAAGTTGCTTTTGAAGAGTGTAGGTGGAGAGTTTGTTTGCTCATCTATTCATTTTCAGCGGATAACTCGGAGGGGAAGAGTTGGTCCAATTCATCTTGGATTTCTTCTGTGATTTTGATCTTCAGAGCACCCAGGTTTTCTTCCAACTGGTCCACAAGAGTGGCGCCGGTGATAACGCTGGATACACCCTCTTGCGCGGCAACCCAGGCCAATGCCAATTGAGAACGTGAGCAGCCCAGGCGGTCGGCGATTTTTTTGAATTTGCGGGATCGTTTGCGGTAATCTTCAGTTAAAACCCGGTCACGCAGCCATTCGATTTGGTCTAACCTCGATCCCTTCGGAATTCCATCATCGTATTTTCCGGTAAGAAAACCAAAAGCCAGTGGGCTAAAAGTTACAGCACCCATCCCGTTTTCGTAGAGCATCGGCATCACGTTGGTTTCAAACTTGCGGCGCACCAAAAGGTTGTAACGCGGCTGTTCAACCTGGGGATGATAGGCGGCGAAATCTTCGCACAGTTCGTGCGCTTCGGCAAGTTGTTCACCCTCCCATTCGCTGGTGCCCCAATACAATACCTTGCCTTGCTGCACCAAATCGCTCATGGCGCGGATGGTTTCTTCGAGGGGAGTATCGGGATCGTAGCGATGGCAAAAATACAGGTCGAGATAATCTGTCCCCAATCGTTTCAGGCTGGCATCGATTGATTCCATTATGTGCTTGCGCGACAGGCCGCGGTTGTTCACATCGTTGCTCATGGGGAAAAACACTTTGCTTGAAATCACCAACTCATGCCGGGGGAACTGGCTGAGAATCTGGCCCATCACACGTTCGGCTTCGCCTTTGCCATAGGCGTCGGCGATGTCGAAGAAGTTAATACCACGCTCAAACGCGGTTTTCAAAATTTCTTCGATGACACGCAGCTCTTTGATGCTCTGTCCGTATGTGGTCCAGCCTCCCAGGCTGAATGCGCTTACTTTGGTTCCACATTGGCCTAAGGGCCGGTAGGGCATGTCGGGATGATTGGGCATGGATTATCCTTCTTACCAATTTAGTGTATCGAAGAAAATTCCCCTCCCAAGATTGGGCCTGCGCGCCGTGGCGGGAGTGGTTAGGGGAGGGTTGAATGAATACGATAAGCAAATCTTTTAACCCCCTCCTAACCTCCCCCATTGCATTGGGGGAGGAATAGGTGAGCCTATTCTTGAGAAGTATACCTATAATATTGTAATGAAATTGTAATGGCTGACCTGTGTTATTCCTTCGATTCGCTTATGAGTTTGTTAGAGCGTAATCGAGAGCATAAAACAGTTTTCGAATTTGATCCAGAAGCTTTTTTTCGGTTTTCGCGAGATTGCCCAGATCGTTTTCATCCAAATAGACTTCAATTCCAGTAAATGTTTTGCTGTCCCATCCTCTACGGCCGCTATAACCCGGTTGGGAATACAAAATGAGTGAGGGAAGTGTCATCCTGTATTCCATTGTGACAAAAGTTTCCATATTTTCATATAATGTTTGGGGATCGATTCCGGAGACTTCCTGGCTGATTTCCACATCCGCCGAGATCCGATAGCCTTCGGGCAGCACAGCTCGCTGCAAAACGAACCCCAAGCCCGACCGATTGGCGCCGCGCTTTTTAGAGATCTTCGAAAGATGAGACTGCGATTGGGGGCTTGATCCAGAGTATTTGAATATCCCATGCTCTTTATTGGGCGCAGTCAACAGGTCTTCATCATCCAAAGTTTTATATATGTCTGTGATCAGGTCAACTAACTGTTTGCTTTCGTATTCTTTCGAACGAATTGTTTCCATCATTCGACTCCATCGATGCAAGTGTACACAAAAAGTGTTTTTATCATATTTTACAAGCTGTGGAAAGTTCATGCAGGGTGTTGTGGTATCCCCGCATAAATTTAATTATTCATTTTGAGGAGAGTTCTGCACTGAAATCATCAAATTGGAGATAACCGAAAGACACAGCACCACTACCGAAAAGAACAGAAATGGTCCGGTTTTTTCGAATTTACCCAAATAAAAGAGGATGAAATAAATCCCAATGCTAGCGGTATTGGATTTACGGAATGGATGGCAAGGAGAAACGGATTGCAACGCCAACCAAAGAACTGCTGGGATGCAGAGAATCAAATGATGGGTCTCAGAGAGGGGAGAAATGAGCAGTATGGATAGCAGGTACAACGCGGTCATCCAGCAATCACCCATAAGAGTTTTTTTTGTTCTTTGCCAGGTATCCAATGCAATCACCAGCCCTAACCAAGTGAAATTCACTGGCCAAGTGACCCATGCTTGCGATTGCGTGGTAAATAGATATGAAAGCGCATCTTCAAAACTTAAAAAAATTGAATGAGTGATATCGGTTTGATAGGCGAGCCGGTCATAGATCAAATAGTGGAAATAATCTGAGTAATAAGAAAATAATTCGAATCCCAAAAACACAACTGGCAGCAGGCATCCCAGCAGTATCCAAAAGAATGTTAAAGCGATTAATCTCCATTGCTGTCGAACAAGTAGATAGGCAAAAAATATTGAAGGTACAAGTTTCAGCAGGATAGCAAGAGATAAACATAGGGAAGCCGGTACACAATGATTTTGGTGTTCTTGGCGCAAAAACAGCAATACCAACGCCAGAATTATGATATTGATTTGACCGTTGAGAAAATCATTTTGAATGATAGGCAGCAAGAGAAGAAAAATTCCAGTTTGTATGATTAATGAATAGGGAGGAGGTATGGTATTTTTCTCTCCAAAATAAGTATCTTTGCAAAATTCAAATACCCAAACCAAGGCAGCAGCATTGCACGCAAACCACAAGAATATTGCAAGCCATTTGGGGATGCAAAGAAATGGAGTGAATATGAATGGAAGGAAATATAGGTACGGCCAGATCTCATCGCGTGGATCTTCACCTTCATAAAGGATCTCTGCTGAGTCAAGATAATTGGTGAAATCGTTGCCGAAGTCTCGGTAGGCTTTGTTATAGGTCTGAATCAGGAGAAATAGTAAAACCAGAATATTGAAAATTATAAGTATGGTTTTGGTTTGTTTGCTCATTAAGATTTTATGGTTCTGAAATTTGTGTTCGGATTGTATTAGTGTAGATCTACACAATCACCAAGGTTATCACCCGTTCAATCGAAAATTGTATGAATATAGCTCTGGTTATAGATTGATTTATTTTATTCTAGTTGTATCAATTAAAAACACTGCATATCCACAAATATGGATATTACTCGTAAAGCCGGTGATTATTAATTCTTTC
>CAZEZQ010000660.1:0-3986 GCA_964516245.1 uncultured bacterium
ATCCAAAATTAATTAATTAAAATTTAGTATTATTTCAGTCTTTCCTCCCCAGGGAAGGAAGGGAGCGTTTGATGAGTGTTTGTTAATTAAAACTCATCGAACCTCCCTTTTTTTGTGTATTGCCAACCAAGCGGTACGGCATAAGAATACAACATTGCCAAGCAAATAACGTTTCCCCAACCGAGTGGGTTCTTGCCAAAGACGATGTACCCATTCGAGGCCGATTTGCTGCATCCACTTTGGAGCGCGGGGGATATGGCCGGAATAGAAGTTAAACAGGCCGCCCACTCCCATGGCTGCTTTAACACCGCAATGGGTTATGTATTGCGCGATCCACTTTTCTTGTTTGGGTACCCCCATTGCCACCAGCAACAAATCCGCGTTGGATTCGCGGATGGCAAGCGCAATCGTATCATTTTCATCATCTGAAAAATGGCCGTGATGATTCCCGCAAATTCTTACGCGTGGATATTGTTCGAGCATTTTGGATTTCAAGCGTTCGGCGATCCCAGGTTCTCCCCCCAGCAAAAAAATTCGTGGGGGTGAAGGCAATGAATTCAATGTCTGGCAAAGAAGAGGGAAGAGGTCAGTACCGTTTACATTATCGACTAACGGCGCTTTGAGCAGGCGGGATGCAATTTGCATCCCTACGCCATCCGCGTAATTCAGGTGATTGTTTTGGAGTATGCGCCGGTACTGTTCGTCAGAAAATGCTGCATTCACGCAATGGGCATTGATAAAGAAGATGGGTTGTGTGGTCTCGTTTTGGAGATGGGTAACGATTTGTTGGACGGCGTCCATTTTGTTGACATTTTGGATGGGGAACTCAAATAAGTGTGATGTAGGCATAATTGCGGTTTTTTCGACAAGCATTCAATTTTCTTACAGAATACTATTTTGACAGGTTTTTTATTTCCGCTAAGGTATTCAAGTGGAAATGAGCTGATGGAGGTGTCCGGATATGATCATGCCGAATGAAGACAATCAAGAACCGTTGTTAACTGGTTCAACCCCTAAATTCCAATCAGGCCAGTTGGTCGCTCATCGGCGGTATGGATATCGAGGGGTGGTGGTGGAATATGATCTAACCTGCCAGGCGGACGATTCGTGGTATTACTCCAATCAAACCTAGCCTGACAAAAGCCAGCCCTGGTATCATGTATTGGTGCACGGCACAGAAATGACGACTTATGCGGCCGAAGAAAACCTAAAACCGGATACAAGCCAAGAACCCATTGAACACCCATTGGTGGAATATTTTTTCTCGGATTTTCTGAATGGCGCTTATATACGCAATGATATTCCCTGGCCCATGTGATTCTTCTATGACGATCCGGCAAAAAGTTATTTTTGGAGCGCAGGCGTCCTCGCCTGCAACTATATATAGAGCAGGCGGGACGCCTGCGCTCCAAGATATGGTACATCAAAATGCTGGATTTTACTTTTTGCCGTATCGTCTCCTATAATTTCTGTTGAATTGGCAAATCCCGCTTTGACCAACTCGATTGATCAAGTAGAATATAAGACAGTTGGAGAGGGATTGTATGTAAAATTATAAAATGAACGGCTCGGCGGGAGCCTCGCCCTCCTAATAGTATCAAAATAACATTAATAGCGTATGGATGAGCATCATGTGGAATCAGCAGAAAGCGCTTTTAAGCGGCAATGAAGCAGTCGCTCTGGCTTGCAAACATGCTTCAATCACTCTCGGAACCGGTTATCCAGGTACTCCATCCACTGAAATTTTAGAATCTTTCTCTGAATATGGCGGTAAAGCCCAATGGTCGCCGAATGAAAAAGTGGCGCTCGAAGTGGGCATTGGTGTGGCCTTTAGCGGGGCGCGGGCATTGGCCACTATGAAGCATGTAGGAGTGAATGTGGCGGCCGATCCACTGTTCACAGCCGCCTATACCGGTGTGGATGGGGCGTTAATCGTCGTGTCTGCCGATGATCCCGGCATGGCCTCCAGCCAAAACGAGCAAGACAACCGCAATTATGCGATGGCGGCGGGTTTGCCTTTGCTTGAACCCTCCGATTCACAAGAAGCGTATGATTTTGTATTTGCGGCGGTGGAAATTTCCGAACGATGGATGATTCCTGTTTTGTTCCGAATGACTACCCGTATATGCCATTCAAAGACGATTGTGAATTTTCGCGACCGGGAATTGGAACCTCCCCAACCAAAATTCTTGTGTGATGTTCAAAGCCGGGTGATGATCCCCGCATTCGCCCGCCCGGCGCACTTTCGCTTACGAAAAAAACTGGCTGAAATTGCGGAATGGAATAACACATCGCACCTCAATCAAGTGATCGAAGGCGAGCAAAACGCCGGCATTATTACATCTGGTGTCAGTTTTGCACATGTGAGGGATGCCGCGCCAGAGGCGCCAGTATTGAAACTGGGCATGGCTTATCCCTTTCCCCTCGCGCTGATCCGCTCGTTTGTGGAGAGGGTAGAAACATGCCGTGTAATTGAAGAGGGCGATCCCTTCTTGTATAACGGTTTGCGGGCTGAAGGAATAGAGGTGAAAGGCAAACCTGAATCCTGCCGCTTTGGAGAGTTGAATGTGAATCGGGTGCGGCGAATTTTGTTTGAAGAAGACTCGCCTGAATTGGTTGCACCGAAAGGAAAGCCTCCCGAACTCTGCCAAGGCTGTCCCCATCGTGATGTATTTCATATCTTGAATGAATTGGATTGCATTGTGGCAGGCGACATCGGCTGTTATACGCTGGGAGTATTGCCCCCCTATCAGGCGATGGATACATGCGTGTGCATGGGGGCTTCGATCGGAGTGGGATTGGGCTTGCGGCATGCTCTGCCAGACGATGAAGCCCGGCGGGTGGTGAGTGTGATTGGTGACAGCACCTTTGTGCACAGCGGCATTACCGGTTTGGTAGAGATGGTGTACAACCCGCCGAAAACCGGGCATGTCGTGTTGATTCTCGATAACGGAACCACCGCTATGACTGGGATGCAGGAACATCCTGGTACGGGACGCCGTTTGAACCATGCGCCAGCACAGCAAGTGTCGTTTGAGAAACTGGCTGAAGCAATTGGTATCTCAAATATACACACGCTGAATCCAACACGAGAACAAGACCGTTTGCATCAGTTAATTATAGAAGCAATGAACTTGGATGAACTCACTTTGATTGTGGCGCGGCGGCCCTGTGTGTTGGCAGCCGGAAAAATTCGGCAATATGAAAAGGCCAATGCCGAAACTTACACGTGCAAGAATGGCAGATTGGGGAGTTGAAGAATGAGCGATCAAAAAACAAGCAATGTTGTCGTGGCGGGTTTGGGGGGCCAGGGGGTATTGAAATGTTCGGATATTCTCGCTGAAGCGCTGTTTCGCGCGGGCTATGATGTAAAAAAATCTGAAATTCACGGGATGAGCCAACGCGGAGGTTCGGTGACCAGTGATGTGCGATTTGGCGAACGAGTCTACAGCCCGATGGTTCCTTATGGCGAAGCCGATTATTTGATCGTGCTGGACCGCAGCCAGATTGAACTTAACCGGCCCGTATTGCAAGAGGTCGGAGTGTTGATCACGCCTGATGATATTGGCATTGAACAATTGGATAACCCAAAAAGTTTGAATGTGGCGTTACTGGGAGTATTTAGCTGCCATACCGATGTGGACGAAAAAATATGGTTTGAAACCATTGAATCGATCCTGCCGCCAATGATAAGGGATGCCAACCGGGCCGCTTTTGCTTTGGGGCGGAATGCGGTAAATGCGGTTACAAAGACCGGGTAATGAAACGAATTTAATGAATTAAGCGTTTGTTGCAGATTCTCTTCTTTAGATTGGGGAGTGTTAGAGTGGGGTTGGAAAAATGATAGAAACAAGTTTGAACATAAGCCACAACCCCCTCTAAGCCTCCCCCAAGTTTGGGCTGATCTTTACCCCCAAGTTTAGGGAACGTTTTTTGCTCCCCCTTATTAAGGGGGGTAAGCACCGCAGGGGCTGGGGGGATTTGGT
>CAZEZQ010000661.1:0-3984 GCA_964516245.1 uncultured bacterium
GTCTGGATGCGGGTGAACAATATCACTGAAGCGGGAGTGGTTACTTCAGAAATTTCCTTTGATGGGACCAACTGGTTTCTTGCTGACAGTCAGAATATGGCATTTGAAGAACCTTATGCCATTGGGCTGGCCATTACCAACCACGAAGATAATGACTTTCTCGCCGTAGGCGAAGTGAGCAATGTCGATCTTCGTGAATTTGATCAACCCGTGGCTATTCGGTCGTTTCCCACAGATCAGGCGTTCGCGGGTGAATCGCTGGAAGTCACTATTGAATTGCTTAATACAACTGCGGGAACATTAAGTGATACGGTTCCTGAAAATTGGACTGTTAGTGACATTTCAAATGGTGGCAGCGAAAGCGGCGGAGTCATTACATGGGAGGTGGATGACACGGTCACTGAAGTTAGCTACACGGCCACCCCGGGTGATGATGCGGTGGCTTCTTCATTTAGCGGGACCTATCTCGATAAAGATGTCTTTGGTTCTTCGTCTATAGCGCTCATTCGTGGCCCAGTGGGCGATTTGGAGAATCATGCCGATATTGGAGTAATTGAAGCGCCTGGCAGTTCAGAATTTACCGGGTCTGAATTTATTATCCGAGGGGGCGGCGCTGATATTTGGGCCAGCGCAGATGCCTTTCACTTCGCCTTCAGTGAATTTGAAGGTCCCTTCCGCATGGCGGGGAATGCGCTTCTCGGCCCATTGGATAGCAGCAGCGATTGGGTAAAAGGCGGCCTGATGGTTCGCAACAATCTCTCTCCTGGTTCATCCAATGCGTTTACTCAAATGGATGGCAACGATGCAAACGATCAGTTGATTCGCTGGCAGCAACGGTTGGAACAAGGCGCCGCTTCGCAAGCGGGTGAATTTTTCGAAGATCAATTCGGCGATATGATCATCGAACGGCGCGGCCGAGTTGTTCTCACCAAAACAGTCAGCGTAGATACGGGTGAAGAAGTGCTCTTGGGTGAACACGTGTTGACCGATTTGGAAGATCCGGTATTCGGTGGCTTGGCCGTGACTTCGCACGAAGTTGGTTCTTTAAGTGAAATGTTCTTTACACCCGGATTGGACAATTTTGATTTTATTGAAGAACTTCCTTTCAGTGCCGACCGGGTCGTGACCTTTGATGGCGAAGGCAGCCCATCACCCGGTGATTCTCTCAATGTCAGCATCCAGGTCTTTTCTCGAAGTGCACAAGATGTAAACGTAAGCGAAACCATCCCATCCAATTGGACAGCCGAAAATCTCCAAGCCACTGCAGGCAGTCCTCAAGTCAGTGGAGGCAATGTTGAATGGAGCATCAGCGGCCTTGAGGGAGGAGCTGAACTAACCTACACTCTCAACTCCACTCCAAGTGCACTTGGCGCTGTTTTTGAAGGCACAGCCAATGGCGAAGAACTTTTAGGAACACGTGAATTCGGATTGTCCATTCCATTCAGCAATTTTGTTGCTCCTGATATTCCATTTGATGAAATCGAGCCGGTCCAATTGACGGATGGAGAAGGTTTCGTTGAAGCGGAAGATTTGCCTTTATTCGCTGAAGAAAGTGATCCTGGTTTCTCTATTAGTTTTGATGCCGATTTGCGCAATCAGCTGTTTGTCAATAACGAAGTCAATGACACTGGCAATGTTCCACCTCAGTTTTTGCTCTTTCGATTTGAAGTGACAGAACCGGGTGATTACGCTTTCATCGCCAATACACGCACCACCGGCGGAGAAAATGACTCATGGTGGATTGGTGTGGATGAAGCGCCGCAAGGGGAAAACGGTCCCTATCGTTGGCAAGGTTCAGGCAATGATGGTGATTTTTTTGAACAAGCCTGGGTCGCGGTTGACGATGTGGGAACGGGAACTCAACAAACCTGGAACTTTGATGCCGGTGTGCATTTCATCCAAATTCATCCTCGTGAAGATGGTTCGCACTTAGATTGGATCGCGGTAACCAACAATCTCGGTCAAACTCCAGCCGAATTCACACCTCCTGAATTTACATCAGTTAAAGACTTCATGCTATATTAATCGTAGTAAATTCAGCACACGTTTAGGGGCATTGCTTTCGGGCAATGCCCCTTTTTTGCTTATTTAGCGCCCTGACAAATTCTGCAAAACAAAAATATCGAGTCGAAGAAGTTCTAACGCAGGATATTCAAAATTTACATTGAAATATTGAAATGAACCATTAAATTTTTGTAGGATCACATTGCAATGTGCTCTTACAATCAACGTTGTGATCAAATAGCAAATATTTTTGGTTAGAATCACTCAATCGAATTACAGTACTTGCAAATTTTTATATGGCTTTTTGTTCATTACATGTTGTGATTGTATTTTTTTATGTTATATATAACTTATCCTTGTTTAATCATCTCGAATCATAATTGTTCACGAAGGAGGCACTGCATCTATGGAAACGCAGAAATTTTTCTAAGGGAGGATTGTATTATGAAGTACCAATCTTTTGTTGGAGTATTCGCATGCCTGGCATTGCTGATGTGCGTTAGCATTGGCGCGCAGGCGCAACTCGGTATCTTCGAAAACAATGAAGATATCGGAAACGCAGATGATGTATTTGGTTTTGCCATATTCGAAGACGGTATTTATTCGATTGAGGTATTGATCAGCGATCTCGACGAAGCGGCGCCAGACAATTTTCATTATGCCTACAATGAAATGTCAGGCAGTTTTGCGATTCAGGCAGATCCAATTACATTTGAAGGCCGTTGTGGAGTCATGATTCGTAATCATAATGGAGATAGTGCGGCACATGGCTCGCTCTTAATGAGCAATGATCTGAATGTATGGCCTCATACACGTTTTTCGGATGGCGGTGGCACCATGAACGACGGTGACCCTGACGATGATACTTCCTTAACCGTTCGATTGGTACGAGCTGGGAACAGTGTTCATTACTACCGAATCAATGTTGATGGTAGTGAAGATTTGCTGCAAAGCGAAGTCATTCAATTTACCGGTGATACAGTCTTGGGAGGTTTGGCTGTGGGCGGAGAAAATGCCATTGCTGACTTCGAAAATGTGTCCATTGAAGAATTGCCAGTGAATGTAATGCGGGTTTTGCCTTCTACCGACTATCAAGCGGGAATGACCATGAGCGGCGTGCAAGTAGTGGCTTCACCACGCGACGTGGCTACAGCAACAGTCACAGAAGTAGCGCCCCGGGGAGCCGTACTTTCCAACATTCAAGTCTCGGCGGGAGATTTCGAAACATCCGGCAACACCATCAATTGGAATGCCGGCGAAATTTCAGAAGACGCCGCACTTACCTATGATATCACTTTTCCTAATCGGGCAGTCGTAACCTTCAATGGAACCTTTGAAGGCACGGGCATCCCAGAAGAAAGTTATATCGGTGGTCCTGGCGTATTGCCCAACACCTTGCCTGAATTCGGCAACTCTACAGACCCGGTTGTCATAGATTCCAACTTCCCCACGCTTTTCCAGGTTGAAGATGGAACACCCGGTACAGTTTCTGACGGTGAGTTGGGTGAAGTGGAAGAAGGTTCGTTTGGTTTGGGATTGGACCCACGAAGCAGTGGTACTATAGTTATCAACACTGGTGGCGGTTCAAATGATTTAATTGCTCGTGATATCGATATTCCCGAAGATGGAATTTCTTCGGTTTAGTTCGCGGTGATGATGGCAATAGCGATTCCTGGCATTTTGCTATAGATGAATTCCCGGCAGGGGATAACTCCAGCCGTTGGAATATCGAAAGCGCAGGGGAATGGGAAACGGATTGGGTATCACAATTTGATCCAAGTAACGACCCACGTGCGTTTGAACTGAGTGCAGGTACACACACGGTGTATGTGGCCGACCGTGAAGACAGTGCCGGTATCGACTGGTTGGTGGCAACCAACAATCCAGATTTGAATATTGGTGATTTCGATTCATTGGCTCCGGCCGTGTTTATTCGCGCTGTAGATAATGAAACATTAACTGGTGCGGATCCGCGGGAAA
>CAZEZQ010000662.1:0-3972 GCA_964516245.1 uncultured bacterium
TGGTTGTCCAATAAATTTACAATTTTTATAGTTAATTTATTTCAAAAAATTAGTTGAATTCAGTTCATTTGTTGCGCGGGTGCCAAGGGTAAAACGTTGTTTTTTTACCCTTGAAAATCCCCCTGGAAATCTCATAAACTGCGGATAAATTCAAAAAAATAAGTTTTTCCTATGAACACTATATCCAACTTAGCACGATTCTTTTCATGTGAATTCTCAGTTTCGAATTCAATCTCATCCAATTTGAGTGGATGAATCCAGACATATATATATCACTACTAATTCCCCTGTTGAAAGGAAACAATCTTTCGTGTGGTTCAATCGGGGGTGTACTGGAAAATTTCATCAAAAAAATAAATCGCAGCAAAGGGCTTTCAAGGGTAGAATATACGGCATTCTACCCTTGGCACCCGCGTTGTTTGTCTGAACAGGATACCCAGGATGAAAAGGATATCCAGGATAACGGCTAAGGTAGACAAACGGTGCTCACCTATACCACACAAACCCCATTATAAATATAGTCAGAACACGCGCTTTCGGCAACGAAGACGGGAGGGGGATGATTCCCCTCCCGAATAGTAGTGTGATATATGTTGATTTCTACCGCATCAGTTCGCCAAAAGAAACTGACGATTCACTTCTGGGCAGCCAGAAGAGTTTTGTGCCGTCATCGGTTAATAGGATATCGGGCAATACATCTACCTCTGGTGGATTCACTTGTTGCTTTTTCCAAGAGCCCGATTCGGTTTTGAAATAAAGAAGGGCATCATAAAAATAATTCACCTCTTCTTCTACTCGTTTGATGTCTTGAACAGCAACTACATTGCCATTTTCTGAAATTTGGTAGGATTCATGTGAATCAAACGCATGTTGTTCACTTTCTCCACCAATATATTGTGGAACGCTCCATTCACCGTTTTCTTCATGAACAACCGCCAAACCATGTAACCCTTTTGTTCCGGCATTAACCAACAGGGTTTTCCCATCATTGGCGATGTCTACAATATGGAATTGCAAAATATTTCCATTATCATTTAAAAGTTTGATATTTTGTAGATTAGACCAATTGCTACCTTTACGATTCACATGTACCCATTCATAATCATCTTTATCTGAATTATAGCTATATCCAAAGACACGATTTCCAAAATTTGAGTAATATCTAAGACCACCAACATCAACAAACTCTTGTAAATTTAAATCTCTGTTTTCACGAATCAAAACAAAATCATTGTTATTATATTTTGCTGAACTAAAGACAGTCATTGTTGCATTAATGTTGGAATTAAGACTTTCAACAGAACCTTGAAAAGTAAATTGATATTCAATCTTACCAGTATTAAGATTGAAGTAGTTTATGACAGTTTCAGTATTGATATTGCCAAATTCTTCTTGAGTTTTATAAATCAACCAATTGCCATTCCCACTCATAGTTGCACCAAATTCAAAACTATCAAGATTCGATTGTGGTAGATCAATAGTATTCAGTTGCTCATTTTGCATATTTATTAATTTCCCTTGAGAGAACAATACATCTCCGTTAGAACTTGCGAATGTTTTGGAAGAGGAAAGAAATCGAGATTGTATATTTTTCTCCTCTGTGTTTATAGTTTCACGCATTTGCTGGTCAATAGCGGTTAAATTCAATTTATATCCTTTAGTGACGGGATTCAATTGAATCGGTTGAGCATGTGAAACTGTGGTAAATGTTAAAGATATGAGAATAACGATAATTCTTTTTGTTTCAGTCATGATTGAACTCCTTTCTTTTTTACACAGTTATTGTGAAAGTGTGAGATAACAAGCGCTGCCGTATACATCAGTTGAATCCATGTTGGTAGGTTCAAAAAATACTGTATGTCCACTATCAATTAATTGATATGATCCATCCATATGAGAAGCCACCTTTTCTACATTCGAAAAAGTTTTATTGGGAAAATGAATATACGTTGAGTGAGATTGGCCATCATTGGAGTAGTTGCAGAATAATAATAACAACCTGTCATCATCGTCATCTTGATGGCGTTTGAGAATAAACCGCAATCGATGGCTATTCCGATTGTCTGAGATATATGATTCGATATCATCCGCCGGTATGCTCATTAGCCAATCTTTCATTGCATCCGCTTCTTTAATAAGTTGATGGCTAAGACCAATTGGATCACTGGTTAATACAGTAGTATCTTCAAACCATTTTTCTGCTGTTGGGTCATCATAACGGAAAAAGAACAAGCCTTGCCCACCGGAGACCCAGGTGGAATAGTTGAGATACCTATATTTTTCTTCATCGATATTCACACCCAAGGTAGCACTTTCAATATCGCGGCAAAGGTGAAAACGGCTGTAGGCCATGCTATTGTTGGGTTCAAGGGCATAATCAATAGCCGATTGGGTAACGTATACAGCTTCTGGCCAAGTGCGATTGGGATTTGTATCGATATCAATGTAATACATCCCAGAATCCAATATACAATCTGGAATATCCAAATCATCCTTCCAATTGGATGGCGGTGCAACGATACTATCTCCATCTGTTGTGTCTTCATTAATATAATTGAAATAGTTACCGTAATTACGCAGATCGAGATAAGTTGGATTTTTCGCTGTTTGATCCAAACTGATGACATCATCCATAAAGGTATCGAGCCGATCGTGAATATAAGTGCGAAAATTGGGATAGGTGGCTTCCTGAATCGTTGCTCCATGCCCACTATAAGGTTCATCTCCAAAATGCCAACCACGCACACGGGAAAAAGCCGAATGATTTTTTAATGCATTCACAACATCTTCCACAGACTGCTCTTCGTTCGACCATGAAAATGAATTGGGATAGTAGGTGGGCTCGGCAAACATATACCAGGGATAGACTCCGCTGAATCCGGGATTTTCCGGATAGCTGGTTACTAGATCTGGATATAGTTCTTTCCCAACAATTTCCGGGATCATATAATAGTCAATATCCGTAGCGCCTGACTCATTATCAAGCGCAGTAAGCATATTTTCATATTCACTTTCATAAGCAATAAAAAGATTGTCAGAGTTGCTTTTATGCAGTCGATCGTCTGTACGTTCAAGCACGTAAAAACTGTTAAAATATTTGCCGTATGATTTATCTGCCAAGTCTTCAATATTGCCATCCGCCCAACCGGATGGATTGTGTGTGTCTGTTGCTCTTAAATTAAAGTAAGAAGCAATAGGAAACCAACGATCTGAAGTAGAGCTTTTTACATCATCCCTACTCTTCAAAAATGGGTAGTGAGCAGTATTTTGATCATCGGCATAATAGGTGATTTCAATATTCCAGCGGTCATCTGTATCGACTGTATATTCTTTTGTTGTAAATGTGACTGACCCACCAGGCGTGTTTTCAAATTTCACCAAAAATCCACGTTCTTCAAACCATGACATCGCATGCACGACATCATAACGGTATACAAGTGGATCGGTTAAATCAACAGAAACTCTACCTGATGCAGAATCACTTACAATGGAAATATCACCTTCATGGCTTTGTGAAAAATCGCCACCTTCCATATCCCAATCATTATTGGTTTTATATTCATACCACTCAACACTATTTTCATCCCATTCATAATTGTTAACATTGTATGCTTTTAACTCAGCATCATCGTTTAACATATTTGAGGTTACATAAAGATTCAATCTGGCATCTGTAATTAACCAATTTTCACCCAATGATGATATATCACAGGAAAAAATAGCATGGTCATCTTCATACAATTCCATTGTTGTATCACCCCCGTGATGTGTTGAAGATCCTTTTTCAAGCCTTGAATCTTTCGTTAAAGAATTATAAAAACCAAACGTTGCACTCGGATCAATCACCACATCACCTTCCGGCGCATCAGCAATATCGCCAATATGGGTCGACATCTCAGCGATGCCGCCGCCGCCTTGCTGCAGCTGCCAGCGCTGGGAGCTGCGGATGGGATTGTTCATACCTGAATCAAT
>CAZEZQ010000663.1:0-2369 GCA_964516245.1 uncultured bacterium
GAGGTTAGGAGGGGGTTAAGAGTTTTGCTCTTCATATCCTTTCAACCCTCCCCTACCCCCTCCCAATCTTGGGAGGGGAATTTCTTCAGATCGCTGACCTATTACGTATTGTAACGATTATAAAAATTTAATGTTGACGCTCCTTATTTGAATCCTACACTGATAAATAAGAGAAAAAATAAGGAGGTGCATTATGGCAACATGTGAAGTATGTGGAAACAATTACGATAAAAGCATGACTGTTACAGTGAATGGAGAATCACACGTATTCGATAGTTTTGAATGCGCGATTCACGCATTAGCGCCAAGTTGTGCTCATTGTGGATGCCGCATTGTCGGACATGGTGTGGAAGCCGGTGATTCAATCTTTTGTGGAGCTCATTGCGCAGGCCAGGCAGGAGTTAGCGAAATAAAAGACCGTGTTTAATGACAATCGCTTAAAACAACACAATTAAGCAAAAGGTGGATTTTATTCTCAAATCCACCTTTTTGTGTTTATAAAGGTGAAAATTAGAAGGCGATTCAATCATCGCTTCTCCAGTAGACGAAAACTCTTTTCATGGCATAGTATGGTATGTTCAAAATGTTTTTGGCATTGTATGAGCAACACATTATGTTATCAAAACAATATGTATTGAGGATGGTAGAAATAATGAAACACTTTTATAAATTTGTATACGCGGGAATTGTTATGTTGGCAAGCAGCATTATTTTGCCTTATGCCAGTTTGGCCGCTCATCCAGAGCTAGAAGCCCTGCCCCAAGCTGTTCAAGAAGTGGTGAAAGAGAAACTGGCCGATGTTGTAATACGTGATGTGGATATCGATAATGAATGGGAACGCAATGGGAAGAAGCACTACAAACTGGAAATTGACGATCCAGACCGGATCGAATACGAATTCATCATCACCGAAGATGGTGAATTAATAGACTATTTTGAAGAGGGGCAGTTTCGCTTCAAAGACGGACGCTTGATGAACGAAGATAACAATTACCGAATTGAAAGCATCTATACTCCCAGCGGCGGCGAGTATCCCGACGGCTTTTACAAAAACATCAGCGAAATTTCAAGAGTCGGAGGCAATGTTCTCGCTTTTGACCTGCAAGGCTTTGATGAGGATGGCAATTATCTCGATAAAAGCCTCAAAGAATTGCATCACATGGTTGCTATTCTGGTTGATCTCAATGTGGAAGCCATGTGCCGGGTTCTCGCCGGTGATGCCCCCACAGACGCCGGTGGCCGTATGAAAGCTGTACGTTCAGCGGCATTGACTCTGCAAAACGAACCTCAGCTGATCTTTTGGATCGATGGACCGAATGCGGAAAAATTGGTCAAAGAATTCAAAAGCATCTCCCCGCATTTGGTGGTCGCTGGACCCGGTGGAGATTTGCAAGTAAATAATACAACACCGAAATCAGTGGAAGATCGCACCGCTCTCTATTTTGGGCCGGCTCCAGAAAAAGAACCCAGTGGTACTCATTACCTTTTGCAAAATCATCCTAAATCGTTTGACTTTTTGAATGAAATTAACAAACGACCTTGGGAAGATGAACCTTGGACACCCGACAATTCCACACTTTCAGAAGCTGAACGAAAAGCGAGTTTTATTTCTTTGTTTGACGGTGAAACCTACTCTGGATTTATGCCCAACAACCGCTCCAATCCTAGTTTCGTGATTAACGATGGAATGCTCGAGTGGGTTCAAGAAGGCGGTGGCGGGTTGGATACCCGGAACATGTATAGCGATTTTATTTTGCGCTATGAATACAAGATCGAAAAAAATGGAAATAGTGGAGTGCAGGTGCGTGTTCCGCGATCCAACCGGGCTTCGAAGATCGGATTTGAAGTCCAGCACTTGGGCGACCACGGCCGGTCTCCATCCGATAGCAGCACCGGCTCGATCTACGATGCGGTGGCCCCAACCATGAATCCCTCCAAACCGGCGGGAGAGTGGAACACGGTCGAAATTCACGCTGATGGTCTACATGTCAAAGTGACCATGAACGGCCATGTGGTGCAAGACATCAATTTCAACAATTACACAAAACTAAAATACCGCTGCCGCGAAGGCTTCATTCGCCTAACCGATCATGGGGATTACGTAGCCTATCGCAACCTACGCATTAAAGAATTAAAGTAAATTGAATAAAGAAATTCTCTCCCCAAGTTTGGGGAGTCCGCCGCGGCGGATAGGGTGGGGTTGGGAATGATTGAGATAAGTTTGATCATAGACCACAACCCCCTCCCAGCCTCCCCCAAACATGGGGGAGGAGAATTTTCATTCAGCTCGAATCAAGGAGAACCACAATTGAAAAACTTCATCACTTTCATCACTTTCATCACTTTCACCACATTCAATCTCTTAGTGA
>CAZEZQ010000663.1:2379-3967 GCA_964516245.1 uncultured bacterium
CTTGATACGCATCAATTCCAACGGTGGATGGTGCTGGTATCAGGATGAACGCGCCATCATCGACAATGGCAAACTTTTAGTGGGTTCGGTAAAATCACCCGAAGGCGATGTGGATTTGAACATTGTTGATATCGCAAGCAAAGAAGCTCTAACGGTCACCTTGCATGAAGGCCTGCAAAGCGATGACCATGATGTCCCCGCCTTGCTGAAGCTTCCAGGCGGCCGTTACATGGCGGTGTATTCCAAACACGGCAATGACAAATTGATGCGCTGGCGGCTCTCAATTGAGCCAGACGATCCCACCGAGTGGCAGCCCGAACGCACTTTTGAAATCGGCGCCAATGTTACCTATTCCAATGTGTTTCAACTCAGCTCGCAAAACAATCGCATCTACAATTTCCATCGCAGCATCGGTTGGGATCCAAATTTCGTGGTTTCCGACAATCATGGCCGCCGCTGGCGTTATGGCGGGCATCTGCTAGAAAACGCAAATGATCCCAACAACCGCATGCGTCCCTATTTGAAATATGCTTCCAACGGTGTGGATACCATTCATTTCGCAGCCACCGAAGCCCACCCTCAGCAGTATGAGGGAACCAGCATCTTTCACGGCTATTACAAAGAAAATCAAGTGTATCGCTCCAATGGAGAATTCATTCAAAATCTTGATGACGGTGGAGTCGAACCAACCAAGTTAACGCAGGTATATTCTGGAAACGCAGAAAACGAAGCCTGGACAGTCGATTTGCATTTGGATGCCAATGGCTATCCTTATACAGTGTTTTCTGCACACAAAACCAATGATGATCACCGCTATTTTTATGCCCGCTGGGATGGCCAGGAATGGCATGTGCATGAAATGGCCTATGCGGGCACTCGCTTGTATCCCGGTGAAAACCATTACACCGGCCTGGCGGCTATCGATCCAGACAATCTGAATGTGGCCTACATCTCAACCGACGCCCATCCTGTAACCGGTGAACCGTTAATCAGCGGAGCAGACGGCCAGCGCCATTATGAAATTTTCAAAGGGCTAACGAATGATGGCGGTAAATCTTGGCAGTGGAGCCCCATTACCCAAAACTCAAGCGTGGATAACCTACGGCCAATTGTCCCCAAGTGGGATAAAAACAACACCGCCCTACTCTGGCTGCGTGGAACGTATAGAACTTATCAAGACTACGATCAAGAAGTGGTAGGCAAAATCTATAACAAAACAAGCAGTACGTCAAATATGAATTGATGGTTTGCCCATAGCTTAATGTAATTAACCTAAGCGGGAGGGCGAGGCTGCCGCCGAGCTGGGCTGATTGAAAGTTTGGATCAATTGCGCCAAAAAAACACGTGAGAGATCCAATGCTAAAATCTCAATGCCTTTTTGCGTCATCATTATGGATTATGCTGGCCATGTATGGAAATCAGAAGTGGTTCAATCAGCCCGGCTCCGCAGGAGCGTCGCCCTCCTAACAGCAAAGGCGATGCCTTCCACCCAGCCAGCTGTTGCCATTAGGAGGGCGAGGCTGCCGCCGAGGCGGGCTGATTGAAAGTTTGGATCAATTGCGCCAAAAAAACACGTGAGAGATCCAAT
>CAZEZQ010000664.1:0-1313 GCA_964516245.1 uncultured bacterium
GCGCTCCAAGATATGGTATCATAAAACGGTAGATTATACTTTTTGCCGGAATGTCTTTGATAAAAGCCTTTATGATTCGAAATATATTCAAGGCTCATCACTATTCTTACTCACTATGGAGTAACACAAATCGGCCGAAAATACAAGATGAAATTTATTGATTGAAAATTAAATTAAAACAAATATAATTTATTTTGTTTATTTCATACGTGTTATTCATGTCAAGAGAATATAAAACGATTATCAAAATGTAACGCAGATACTGATTTTTGCTTAACTTGAGGAAATTTCTCTTGACATGCTTATAGGATTTCCATATACTGCTGATGATGTTCTTATGCCTTATCGAAATGTGTGGAAAGGTTTAATATTTATTGGAATGTGTTTGGTCAGGATAATAAAATTCTGACTCAAGTGGTCCCTGGCCCTCGATTTCCAAGCGTTTTTTTTATAATTTAGTCATTATTCTCTGTTCACGTCGTTTGTGGCGGGGTTTGGTGAAGGGAAAAGTGTTCTGCTAACAAATCATTGCAAACTGTAAGGAGGTCGAAATGGCCCTGAGTCGGCTACTCCTCGTCATCTCAGCACTACTTGTGCTATCACCGCTATCTTCGAATGCGCAATTTGAGCCCACAACGGCCAAGCAAGATGGAATCATCATACTCGATTCCCTGGGTCGTTTCTTTTCCGCTCCCCTTCAAGACGGGAGCGTCGGTACTTTTCTATTAGATGAATTGGCCGACAACTCGCAAAGTTTCGGTTTCCCCTTCCCCGTGGTTCGGGATATGGAAACCGTGGCCAATCCCGATGGTTCCATCAAAGGGGTTTATGTCGTTGATATTTTGGGAGGTCAGTTTGCGCTGAACGTTCAACCCAAAAGCCCAACATCCCCTGTCCCTCCACCTATCGAATTAGGCCAAAACAGCTCCCAATTCTCCACTCCTCCATTCTTTGGCTTTGATATCGTCGAAGATTTGGAAATCGCTCCCGATTGGCGAGAAGTCACCCATGGATTCAAAGGATACTTCCTCTTGGATGGGGATGGGGCCATTCATACATTAGGAGAAGCCAATCTCCCTCAATACGCCCTCTTTACCGACCCCAATTCAACCAACATTGACGATGCCACCCTTTTCACTACAACATTTCCATCCACAATTGATATCAGTGGCTCTTCCATAGACTCTAATGGATTGTTGCAAGGGGGCCCGCTGCAAATTCCGGTAAACCGTCCCTTCACATCCAACCAGTTGGTCAACAGCGTGACACCAATCTTTACCTACTTCGGATTTGGTTCAGATATCGCCCGCGAT
>CAZEZQ010000664.1:1323-3960 GCA_964516245.1 uncultured bacterium
AGATTTCAGCCGATTTCGCCAATCTCACCGCTCCTGCCATGAGCCGAAATGGCGATGGCGTTCTCGAATTGAACTTTGACCAACTGCAAAGACGCAGTATCGCCATGACCAACGGTTATTATATTTTAGACGGTTTTGGCGCAGTCCATTCATCCCGCTTGCCGTTGGATTTTGATGTCAACAATGACGGTATTGTGGATGTCAATGACTTATTTTTAGACCCCGACGCGAACAACCCGGAATTTAATCCTGATTTCGGGCACCCCATCAACAATGCCCCCATTTCAGTGCCCTGGTTAAGCGACCGTGAAAACCTGCCCTTCTTTGGGTCTGATGTCGCCGTCGATATCGAAATCACTCCAAGTGGACGCGGCTTCTATCTCTTGGACAAATTCGGTGGAGTTTTCGCCATCGGCGATGCCAACTTCTTCTTCCCGCCAAGAGTCGATGAAGATGGTAATGTTTTCGCTACCAATGGAACTACCCCGTTCTTTGGTTTTCCCATTGCCAGCGATTTGACAGTCACAACCAATGATGCCAACCCAAGCATCGGGCTGGCTGACAATACGGTTCCAACCGGCCTGTTGGTGGTCGATGGATTCGGAACGGTCCACACCGCTGGTTTGGCGCAAACGTTCGAAGTTAGCGAAACAGGCAATGGAGGCGGTCCAGTTACTGTGTTGTCTGATGTGTTCCGCGCGGTTGAAACCTCACCCAAGTGGTTGCCGAACGCTCCTCAGGTACGCAATTTCTCTGTTGGGAACACAGACTTGTCTGCCACCCTCGCACCCGAATTTCGTAACGTAACCGCCGCCTTCAAGACGGTATCCGAACCACAATAAATTTTCTTTATTGCTATCAACGAAAAGCCTGAAAGATGATCTTTCAGGCTTTTTTTATAAAAATCTAACCAAAAATATTTGAAATTTTGCAAAATCAATTACCGTTGGGGAGGGCGAATTCGCCGCGGCGAATGAGCCGGTTCCACCCACTACCTTCGATTCACCAACCAAGGCTCGGCGGGAGCACGCCACGGCGCATTTACAACCTCGCCCTCCCCATAAACTCACTGCTCATTGATTCAATTTAACTTGAAAATTTGAGAAGCAAATTCTCATAATTTGCCCGTTAAAATCTAACCAAAAATATTTGAATTATACTGAAAGAATTAAATAACCTATTCCTCCCCCAATGAAATGGGGGAGGCTAGGAGGGGGTTAAAATGAACAATCTCTAGCCTTCATTTAACAATGAGAGACAGATTCTAAAAATTCACGAGTTAAAATCTAAAAATCTCTAGGACATGAATTATGAACTCTACCAAAATTGGAAAGTCATTATATACGGGTAGTATATTTCTCCCTCTGCTGGGAATAATCTTAACGCTTGCCGGCGGATTCATTCTTTATTCTAGTGGAAATTTGTTGTGGTTTTGGTATGACTCTCAATCCTGGGTGGAAGTTCCATCTCAGATCAAAAACGTCGCTTTGCTGTCGAAAGAAAAAAGAAATAATAGTAACAACCGCAGATATACCGTATATAAAGCGGAAGCAGAATACACCTATATCTACAATGGCTCGAAATTTACTGGCAATCGGGTGTCTGTGAATACTTCTTATTCCTCCCCAGGAACCGCTCATAAAAACCATGTAAATCAACTACGATCTTATGCAAAAAGCGGTGAATCCTTTCGATGCTTTGTCAATCCAGCCAATCCCGCTGAATCTTTGCTGTTTCGGCAATTTCCAAATTCCATCTTAATATGGACTCTTGTCGGTGCTTTCATGATGATCGCCGGTATCGGCACATTCCCATCAGCCTATTATCAAGCTCAGAAAAGCCAAAAAGAAAAGAGTTTGCGGCAAAAGTATGCAAACCAACCTTGGATGTGGAAACCGGAATGGGCGGAAGGTAGAATTCGCACCAACCAAAAGAAAACATTCTTTACGGTTCTTTTCTTCACGATCTTTTGGAACGCGATTTCATGGCCCATGGCATTCTTTGTGATCCTCCCGGAAGCAGCGAATCATTCAATGCTATTGGTTTTTTTTCTTTTCCCCATCATAGGAATCGTTTTAGCCACATGGACTGTCTATCAATTTCTATTATGGAGAAAATATGGTGAATCAGAACTCGAACTGGTAAGCAAACCTGCCGCATTGGGCGAAAAATTCGGCGCCATCATCCACACCGGTATAAACATCGACCCCCAAGACGGATTTCATGTAACTCTCAAAAATATTCACGTCTATAAAACCCGTTCCGGCAAAAAGACCCGTACGCATAAAAAAGTGCTGTGGGAAAATTCACAAACGGTAAAAAAAGAAATGCTTGAAGAAGACCAAACCCGTTCGGCCATCCCCGTCTATTTCGAATTGCCCAAAGAGGCCCAGCCCACAGATGAAACCAATAGAACGAACAAGTATATTTGGAAAGTGGAATGCAAAGCCAACCAACCCGGTGTGGATTATTACACAGAATTTGAAGTGCCCGTCATTGGACCGACTGTCGAAATCCAGTAGGTTCTGACTTCCTAAGTTGGCGGGGATATTCCGGTGGAGCCAGAAAAATGTAAGTAGATGGGCAAAAAAAATGCGCCAGAGATCATCTGGCGCCAACGGGGCACAAGGCCCCCAG
>CAZEZQ010000665.1:0-1536 GCA_964516245.1 uncultured bacterium
GGAGACCCCACAGCCGCAGCGGCCTTTGTGAAATTTGATGGTATTGAAGGTGAATCGCAGGAAGCATTATGGACGTTACGCTCACAAAATCTCGGTGACCGGTTTGGCCTCTCAGTGGATACAACGATGGTAAAACCTGACCGAGTGAGTATCAGTCTAAAACTTGAAAATGTTTTGGTGACGAGTTTTCAACTTCCTGAATTGCCCAATCCTGAAGATATTATTGTAGATATTCCTATAGAAGGTTGTTTGGTTGACCCGATTTGGACAATGGATAATGAAATCATGTCCATCATTGAATTCCCAGCCGGTGTCGTCAACGTTCCTGGACTTTCCGGCGAAGGGATTATTGCTGACGAAGTCATCATCTCTGGTTTGAATCCAAATAGAGAAATTGGACCTCTCAGCGAAATCCGCATGACGGGTGCAAACTTGTCGCAAGTTGCCATTCAAAATGAATTTCTAGGTATGTTTGATCTCAATCATCGTGCCGGTGGAGATACACGCTTCCGCGGAATAACAGACGGTACCAGCAACACTCTACTTGTAAGCGAAGGTGAAAGTGGAAGACTTGGGCTTCATGTGCAATTGCCCGAAGCCAGCCAGTTTGAAATGAATTGGGCGCCCATTCCTGAAGAAGTTCTTGGCGGAGATCAGGCCGAAGATTCTTTCGTGGTTGATTGGGGGGCTTTGGGAACCTTAGAAAACAGCCATAGAGTTCAATCGCTGGGCCGCATTGAATTGACCAGAGGTGACCCATCACCACAACCATCTGTGTTTGACGTCCGGGCCGATTTCTCAGCTTTGGGCACAGAAGATGTTCGTGTTGTTGTCATGAATGAAGGCCAGGAAGTGGGTTCAGCTGATTTGAGAATCACAGATGAACCTATCCTGCGTGTCCCGTTTCCCGATGGATGCGGCAAGGGTGAATGGCCCTTCCCACCGCTGCCGCCAATCCCTTGTTTTGTAATCAATTACAATAACCCCGCTGAAATATTTGTTGGTAGTTCAGGGCAGGATGTACTGCAGGGAGATCAAGTGCTGATCTTGGCTCCCAATGTATCCTCTCCCATCAACTCATTAACCGGATTCAATTTCAGTGCAACGGGTTTGCGAGAACTGAATATTGTCAATGAGACTTTCTTGCTGCCGTATATCGAGCAACAAAATCTATTCAATGTTGAATATGTTCACAACCTAACAATCAATGGTGAAAAGGGGATTGCGGTCGCTCGTGGTACAGCGAATTTAAGAACCGGCGAAATTCTTTATGATTTCTTTATCCCTGAATTCATCGACGGGTACAAATTCTGGCCCGTCAGTTGGGTCACAACAATGACTAATAGCTTAGGGCCGGTTGTGGCCTTGGAAGAACTTGGTGCGCAAAACCTGTTAACCATGGTTGAAGGGTATGAGGGGCATGAATCTCTCACTCAAACGCGGGATGAATTTGCCAGTGTGGATACTGAAATCAACGTAACCCGCGACGGCAAGACTTTACGGGCAGAGCTTAACTCAACAGGAGATGCGAAGTAT
>CAZEZQ010000665.1:1546-3948 GCA_964516245.1 uncultured bacterium
TATCCCAACATTGTTGATATGGCTCCTGAAATGAGAATCATACAAACTCAAACCCAAGGCGAGATCTTGGAAGAAGTTCAAAAGACACTCATTGGTGAAGATGGGTTAACGATTCAAAGCAATGTGACAAACCAAGTCTTAATTGGCTTGCTTTTGCCTGCAGTGCAAAAAGTTCGAGAAGCCGCTGCCCAAGTAGAATCGCAAAGCGATGATTTCCGTGAAGGCCGTATACGTCTGAAAAATACGGTTCGTCCGTTACAAACTCCAACCGATCGCTTATTGAAATTTGGAATTGAACACGCCGCGCTCGGTGAGGCTGATCTGGTTGATCAAGGTGAAACCCTGGTGGTTTCCAACCTTGGTTCCAGTGGTGAAGACGGGGTCTCGATGACCTACGGTGACGCGGAGTTCCAATTGGTGCAATTCCATCCCGGTGAACCGCTTGCGGGCGCCGTTCCTGCTTTTACTGTATTTCGATCGATTGGAGATATTAAAGGCGAGTCTCAAGAAATTTGGTCATTGCGCGCTGTAAATCAAGGGAACAGTTTCGGTGTGTCTCTCGATACAAGAAATGTGAATCCATCATCTCTTCGCGCAGAAGCTTGGTTAGGAGACGAACGCGTGGATAGCGTTCGGTTGCCGGGTGATTTCCCCTTTGACGACATCATTGTAGACATTCCAATTGAAGGCTGTTTGGTGGATCCCATTTGGCCGATGGATGAAGAATTGTGGGCCATCATTGATTTTCCAGTAGGACCAGTTTCTTTAACCAACAGCCAAGTGGGTGGCGTGCGGGCCGATCGCATCGTGATCGTCGCAGAAGAGCCGCAAGTTGAGGTTGGCGACATTTCAGAAACACGTCTACTGGCGGCGAATATGAGCGGCCTCAGCATTCAAAACGAACAGCTGGGCATGTTTGAATTGCCCCATCAATCGTTAAACAACACCAAAATGGAAGGTGAAAACGGCAATCTGGTATTGAGAGATGTTGAAGAAAACAACATCATCGCCGTTTTGATTGGCTTGCTGCGAGCGAGCAACTTTGAAATGAATTGGGAATTCGAAGATGATCTCAGAGTTCCTCCTGAAATTTCTTTCAGTGCCATGGGTCGTTTGCAAGGGCGTGATGAAAATCAATCCCTCGGCAATGTGCGAATTCAGTCTCAAGATAACACGTTTGCTGTGGATTCTTTCTTCGATGTCTTTTTCGATATTTCGGCTTTGGATCCCAATAATCTAGCAAGGTTGGTGGTTCTCAACGACGGCAAAGCAGTTGAAACAATGGAAGTAAGAGCGGGAGATTTACCCGTGGCGCGTATTCCGCTTCCCAACGGTTGCGGCAAGGGTGAATGGCCGATCCCAGTTCCATTGCCATGTTTCTTGATTGATTTTCCGGGGGATAATGAAATTCTGCTTGGTGAAAATCAAGTTCCTGCTGTGGGCGATCAACTCCTTCTTTTGGCTCCTAATTCAGTAGCCCCAGTCGATTTCATATCTGATTTTCGTTTGAATGTTGAAAATCTTTCAAAATTAACTATTGTCGATGAACGTTTCCAAGAACCACTCCCTGATGATATTGTCATTGATGAAGTAGTCACAGCCGATGGCGATTTACAAGTGCAGCCAGGTGATCTCATCACGGTTCGAGGCACGGGCTTTGGTAACCGGCTCGATGACATCTGCGCCATCATTATGAGTGGAAATCTTTCCATTCCCTTGGATGCGATTCGAGTCTCGACAAATGAACTTATTCTTGAGGTTGGACCAGTGCCGCCCAATGCAGAACCCGGCCCGCTAATGATTGAACTAGGCCGTGGTGTTCGAGATACTTTTGATCCCATTTTTGATGATCTGATTGTAAATGCACCCGTATGGGTTTGGGCTCCTGATGGTGGACCCATTGCCACCACCGATTTTGAATTGACTCCACGTCCAATAGAACCTCCAGAAAACCAGCAATGGTTCCATAGCGGACCACCGGTTGATGGTGAACTGATGCTGCAACTCGAAGGCGATTGGACACCAGGTACTGTGGTGACTGTGACAGGCCGGGTTCGAGATCACTTGGAAAACGGTGGCAGTGTGGGCGTTGATTTCTCGACGGCTGACCGTGGCATTACATTCGAAGTTCCACAAGGAGGAACTCTGGAAGAATGTGCTGCTCGAATCTGCGACATTCTGGTGTGTGGCATTAACCAATTGGCCCTTGATTTGAATCGGCCTGATTTGGTGGACTTGGTGGAATGCATTCCATCACCCGATCAGCCCGGCAAAATTACAATTCGCCTGCGTGAAGGTGAAATCGATTGGGGCCACCTTACTGTCTGTGTTGAATTTGCTCCAGCGCCCCCTCCACCACCTCCCGTTATCACCACCAATTTCCATGGTGGAATCTGGCGGCG
>CAZEZQ010000666.1:0-3575 GCA_964516245.1 uncultured bacterium
ATACGACCTCGCACCTTTTTCATGGGCTTAAAATTCGGATTAGATTAGCCAATCTATCGAAAATTTCAAAAAATCAACATTGAATACGAAACAGAGAGAAAGTCCACGCTAAAAGCCTTACACATTTGCAATTACTCACGCATTTTATATTTGGTTGTAGAATTCGTGAACTTTGTTTCGCTAAAGCCTAAAACACGAAGCCAAAATTGCAAAAGAGTATGTCTTTGCCAACGCTGAAAAAGAAAAGCCAATGGCTAACAATACATAAAAATAATAGCGGTTTAATTTCTAAAACGAAACTAAGTAAATATAAAAAAGGTCTGTGTCTAACCGAAAAGCTAGTGAGTGAAAATCCGCTACTATTCTTATACTAGACCGTTGAGGCGTAATGCTACCAGCGACCGTAAAAACATGAATCAAAATATGATAGAAGAAATAAAAAATAAAATTGACCTCAAGACAAAGCCTCTTGGTTCACTTGGACAATTGGAAGATTTAGCAAGTCAAATTTGCTTGGTTCAAAAGACATTAAGCCCGAAATTGACAGAACCAACCATTCTTGTTTTTGCATCTGACCACGGTATAGCAAAAGATGGAGTGAGTGCTTACCCTGCAGAAGTAACGCCACAAATGGTACTTAACTTCCTTGGTGGCGGTACTGCAATCAATGTTTTTTGTAGACAAAATAACATCAACTTAAAAGTAATTGATGCAGGCGTAAATTTCGATTTTGAAGAAAATGAAAACCTGATTGATGCAAAAATTGCCAAAGGCACGAAAAGTTTTTTTTCAGAAAATGCAATGACAAAAGCAGAATTAGAATTGTGTTTTGCAAAATCAAATGAGATTATTGAGGAAATCTCAATCTCAAATTGCAACATCATTGGGTTTGGCGAAATGGGCATCGGCAATACCTCGTCAGCAAGTATGTTGATGAGTACTTTATGCGATTTGCCTATTGAAGATTGTGTAGGACGAGGTACAGGATTAGACGACACACAATTAAATCATAAAATTGAAATTCTGAAAAAAGCAAAAAAAAATCATTCAAAGCCCAAAAATGCAAAAGAAGCATTGCAGTTTTTCGGTGGTTTTGAAATTGCTCAAATTTGTGGGGCAATGCTTTCGGCTTATGAGAAAGGTATGCTTATTATGGTAGATGGTTTTATTGCTACATCAGCATTTTTATGTGCAAATAGCATTAATCCTAGCCTAAAAACCAATGCAATTTTTTGTCATCAAAGCGATGAACAAGGGCACAAAAAAATGTTAGTTTTTTTAAATGTAAAACCAATTTTAAATTTGAGAATGCGTTTAGGTGAAGGCACAGGCTGTGCGGTTGCTTATCCTATTATCCAAAGTGCTGTTAACTTTATGAACGAAATGGCAAGTTTTGAAAGTGCAGGTGTAACAAATAAAGAATAAATGAGAGAAGAAATAAGAATATTTTTTACGGCTTTAATGTTTTACACCCGTATTCCTTGTCCAAGTTGGATAGACCATTCAGAGGAATATATTAACAAAGCAACCCGATATTTTCCACTCATAGGTTTGATTGTTGGTGGTGCCAGTGCATTGGTCATTTATGCCTTACACTTTATCTTTCCAACTTCAATTTGCATCATTTTTTCATTAGCAACAAGTATTTTAATTACAGGTGCATTTCACGAAGACGGATTTGCTGATGTATGTGATGGCTTTGGTGGCGGTTGGACAAAAGAAAAAATATTAGAAATAATGAAAGATAGCCGTATTGGTGCTTACGGTGTTGTTGGGCTTTTTGTTTTATTTGCTTTAAAAGTTTTTACATTAATTGAATTATTAAATTTTGATGTTTGGTTTTGTTTAAAAGCCACCATTTTAGCACACGTTCTAAGTAGATTTATTGCTGTTACAATGATTTTTACACACGAATATGCAAGAGAAGATGCAACAAGTAAAATAAAACCTATTGCAAAAAAATTAACGATTACCAATTTATTAATAAGTGCAATTTGGCTCATACCAGCGTTCATATTGCTTCAAAATTATTGGTTTCTGTTGGTCATTATTCCTGTTTATCTAATGAAAATATATTTAGCAAGATATTTTACAAAATGGGTAGGAGGCTACACAGGCGACTGTTTGGGAGCAACACAACAAATAACCGAAGTCATCACTCTATTATTCTGTTTGGGATTATGCAAGTATATTTAATAAGACACACTACACCAAGTGTTGGCAAAGGAATTTGCTATGGTCAATCCGACATTGACTTAAACGAAACCGTATTTGAGGAAGAATTGAAAACTATTCAATCCAAATTACCTAAAGACATTGAGCAATTTTATACAAGCCCACTAAGAAGATGCGAAAAATTATCAAAACATTTAACACAAAATTTTATCCCAGATGAAAGATTAAAAGAATTAAACTTTGGCGAGTGGGAAAATAAAAGTTGGAACGATATAGACCAAACTGAACTCAATAAATGGATGCAAGATTTTGTAAATATTGCTACCCCGAACGGAGAAAATTACATTGTTTTGTACCAACGAACTAAAGATTTCATTGATAGTATTTTAAAAACTAATTACCAAAAAATTGCTATTATTACCCACGCAGGTAATATAAGAAGTTTCTTAAGTTTTGTATTATCTTTGCCACTTGAAAACTCATTTCGTATTCATTTAGACTACGGTGCAGTAGTTTCCATCAAGTTAGGCAAATCAGAAAATAATAATAAACTATTTTCAATAATTTAAAAAAAATGACTACAAATAAAATAAATTTACGAACAGGTATTTTAATTGTAATAATCCTGTTAGCAGCCTTTTCGAGGTTAATTCCTCATATGCCAAATTTTTCACCATTAGGTGCAATCGGACTATTTGGTGCTGCACATTTTACAAAAAAATGACAAGCCTTTCTCATACCCATTGCAGCAACTTGGCTAAGCGACTTGTTTATAAACAATGTAGTTTATGCTCAATATTATCCCAAATTCACTTGGTTTTACGAAGGATTCTATTGGCAGTACAGCAGTTATTTACTGATTGCATTGGCAGGACTGTTTATTTTTAGAAAAGTAAAAGTATCAACAGTTTTATTAGGAGCATTAACTTCAACTGCCATTTTCTTTTTAGTTTCAAATTTTGGCTGTTGGATAGGTAGCATAACTTATCCTCAAAATTTTGGAGGACTTACAACTTGTTATGCAGCAGGTATTCCATTTCTCAAAGGAACAATGTTAGGAGATTTGTTTTATTCAGGCGTTTTGTTTGGTTCATTTGCTTTGTTGCAACAACAATTTCCAATTTTAAGACTAACACGACTATCAAAATTAAGATAACGAAAAATAGAAATCACTACGCCTAACGAAGTACATAAAAAATAGGCAAAACAGTAATAAATTCAAGTCCTGTGGCTCGTATCAATGTTCCTGCATAGCCGAAAATTTAATGCTTCGCAATCGCCTACTTTTCATGTACTAACCGTTCAGGCGTAAGAACTTCGCTCCGCTCCGTCCTTACGCCTGAATAGGCTGCGATTTCATCGCCGGTAGTCGTCTCCACTTCGTTCCAACGCCTAACGGC
>CAZEZQ010000666.1:3585-3947 GCA_964516245.1 uncultured bacterium
ATTTTTTCCAAAATACTTCGTATCTTTACAAAAACGGGGTATAAATCGCAGCTCGTTGGGCGAAATTGTAAGAACAAACAAAACAAAAAATATGTATAACGAAAACGACTTTCTGAAAGCACTTTCACAATCATTTAAAAAATATTTGGAGTATGGTGCGAGAAGTACAGAAAAATTAAAACCTATTCATCTATTTTTGGCAAATACGTTACAAAGTGTTTTCGGACAAGGCTATGAAACACATTACTTAGGCGAGAACTCAAAAGAACTTACCGTAGAAGGCAAATACTATCCAAAAGACATTGATATTACTGTTACACACAACAAAAAACCTATTTTCTGTTCAGGCTTGAAGTTCGTAA
>CAZEZQ010000667.1:0-3947 GCA_964516245.1 uncultured bacterium
GGAAAGATATTAAAATCAATATCTTGGATACCCCCGGCCACGCCGACTTCGGCGGTGAAGTTGAGCGTGCCTTGAATATGGTCGATGGCGCAATTTTGTTGGTCGACGCCTCTGAAGGCCCATTGCCCCAAACCCGTTTTGTTCTCAAAAAAGCACTGGATTTCCAACTCAAAATCATCGTGGTAGTCAACAAAATCGACCGCAAAGACGCCCGTCCTCAGGAAGTTCTAAATGAAATTTACGATCTCTTTATCGATTTGGACGCCAACGAAGAACAAATCGAGTTTCCTGTTTTGTATGCCATTGGCCGTGACGGAATTGCTCAACGGGAACTGGAAGAGCAGAGCACTGATTTGATGCCCCTGATCGATACGATTTTGGAAGAATTTCCCGGTCCAACTTACGACCCCAATGAGCCCTTTCAAATGCTGGTGTCCGATTTGGATTATTCTGACTTTTTGGGCCGTTTGGCGGTAGGGCGCATTCGAAACGGCAGCGCCAAATGCAACGACAATTTGGTTTGTGTTGGCACCAATGGTGCAAATCGCCCACTCCGGGTATCCAAATTACAAGTCTATGAGGGAACGGGATTAAAAGAGGTGGATTTTGTTGAGCCTGGAGATATTGCCATTCTTTCTGGAATCGAAGATGTCCATATTGGTGACACCATTTGCCATAAAGAAAATCCCAAAGCGCTCAAACGTATCACCGTTGATGAACCAACGGTCTCGATGAAATTTGGCGCCAATTCATCGCCATTTGCCGGAAAAGAAGGGAAGTTTGTGCAATCCACCAAGATTCGTGAACGCCTATTGAAAGAAACGTTATCGGATGTCTCGCTTCAAGTGGAAGACACCGAAGATGCTAATGTATTTCTCGTAAAAGGCCGGGGTGAATTTCAGATGGTGATCTTGTTGGAGACTCTGCGCCGTGAAGGCTATGAGTTGAGCGTGGGGCGCCCCAACGTGATCTACAAAAACATCAATGGGAGCAAGCAGGAGCCTATCGAACATTTGTTTGTCGATTGCGATGAAGAGTTTGTTGGCGTGGTGACTGAAAAACTATCGCTGCGCAAAGGCCGTATGGTGAATTTGGTCAATCACGGCTCCGGCCGGGCGCGGATGGAATTCTCAATCCCTTCCCGCGGTCTGATTGGGTACCGCAACGAGTTTCTTACAGATACCAAAGGAACGGGGATTCTGAACTCGTATTTGGAAGGCTATGAAAACTATCGCGGTGATTTCCCCTCACGATTGACCGGCTCGCTGGTGGCAGATCGGTTGGGTCCGGCAATGTCGTATGCCTTGTTCAACTTGGAACCACGCGGTGTGCTGTTTATAGCTCCCAATACCCAGGTATATGAAGGCATGATCGTGGGTGAGCACAATCGCAATAACGACTTGAATGTGAATGTCTGCAAAGAGAAGAAATTAACCAACATGCGCGCTTCTGGAAAAGACGACAGTGTTATGTTAACCCCGGTAATGCCTATGACACTCGAACGCGCCATCGAATTCATTAAGGATGACGAACTGGTTGAAGTCACTCCAAAAAGCATCCGACTGCGCAAAACGGTGTTACCCGCCAATCAGCGCAAGGTTTAAGGAATTGTGATTTGATTGAAGCAAAAATGACTTTTCGCAAGAACCTGGTACTTTGTCAAGCATGAGGTGATGGGTGAATTCTATCAACCTGGATTGTTAAATCATCTGTCCCCTCGCCCTCTGGGAGAGGGGTAGGGGGAATATAATTAAAACTATAACTTATCAACTCTTCATTATAAAATTAACAAACTTCTAGTTTTCAAGTCAACAAATGCTTTTTCAATCGTTTAACAATCTCAGGCGCTTGTTTCGCAATATTTTTTGTTTCCTTTGGGTCTTGTTGCCGGTCGAACAAAATCGGTGTTCCTTCTTTGCCATAACCGGTGATGAGTTTGTATCGGCTGTCATCAACCATGCGCCAGTTGCTTAAGCCTGAAAGTACAACTTCACGCCGTGATTCGGTTTGGCCTTCCAATACGGGACGCAGCGAAATGCTGTCCATCTTGGAGAGAGGCTTAGCCTGGCCGTAATCCAGAAAACTAGCGCTTAAATCGAGTATGGTTGTTGACTTATCGATAGTAATGTTCTGCTTTATACCCGGCCCTGCAATCACCAGCGGTACGCCAACCGAAGCCTGATAGGGCTGTTTTTTCGCCCAGCGATTGTGATCTCCCAGCATTTCACCGTGATCGCTGCTGAAAACAATAATGGTGTTATCCAATTCACCCCGCTTGGCAATTTCGTCAATATAGATCCCAAACCATTGATCGATATTTTCCACCATAGCCGAATAATTCTGGCGGATTTCATGGTGTGTTTTGTCATCAAATTCCGTATTGCGGATGGGTTGTGGAAACTCCACATCCCTATACCATTCTTTCATAGGAACAGTTACATCCAATGGATCGTGTGGTCCGGCAAAATTCACTTGGATGAACCAGGGTTTGCTGTGTGGGGCGGAACGTATCAAATCCAATCCGTTTTGCGCAATCCAATTGTCGCAATAGGCATGGTTGGGCAATGGAGTGGGAAAAGTTGCAGCCCAGTATTCCCCTTTGCGCCGTTTCAGAAAATCAGCCACATGCTCGTTCACCAACCCGGTTTTGTGCAAATAACCCATGTATGGATCTTTTGGTTTTTCACGGCCGCTATTGATGGCGTCCCATTTTCCGGCATTATCAATGCCGTCTGAAAAGCCCCATTCATTGAGCAGGCGTTTACCGTCCAGCCCCCAGTTTTGTGTGGCTTTGTGCAAATCAAACTTGCCGCAGCCCATTACGTAATATCCGGCGTCACGCAATCGCGAATAAATGGTCGGTTCATCGGCCGGCTGATTGTCTCCATTGCTTTTCACTGGGCAATGATCGTATTCCACTCCACCAGCCAGGCATGAACGTGAAGGAGCGCACAATGGGGAGGGGCAAAAGGCTTGAGTAAAACGAACACCGCGCTTTGCCAACGAATCGAGTACGGGAGTGTTAACGGGTATGTCAGAGTGAAATCCGACCCAATCGTATCGGTGCTGATCGGGAAAGAAAAAAAGAATATTGGGCTGCCGGGTTTGCGGGTAAGATGAATTTGTATGCAAAAGTGTTGTGACCCCAGCGCTGTAAACAGATGCTTGTTTTAGAAAATTACGGCGATTTGATTTCATTCTTTTTCCCATTTCACATTTATTCTATGCAATTATTCATCATAATGGAGAGGAAATGAAAATGAAGGCAAGATCGTAAAAGGATTCAAACAAATGACAGCAGAAAAAACAGTCATTGGTTGGACGGAATACATTGAATTTCCAGACTGGGGAATTAAAGGGATTAAAGCCAAAATCGATACGGGAGCGCGTACCAGCGCTTTGCATGTGGAAGATTTGGTGATTGACCAAGAAGGGAATGCGCAATTTGATGTGATACTCAATCGAAAACCACCATTCCGCAAAATACGTGTTGTGGCTCCAATAATTAAAAAAGCGCAAGTTCGTTCAAGCACGGGTGAATACGGTGAACGATGTTTTGTGAAAACAAAAATAAAAGTTGGAGAACTTGAAAAAGAGATTGAACTTTCGTTAATTTCCAGAAAAGATATGCTATTTCGCATGCTCATCGGGCGCAAATCTCTTGAAAGTGACTTTCTCGTTGATGTTAGCATGAGATACGCAGTAAGCAAGAAACCAATTAAGAAAAAAAAGAAAACAAAAAAATCATGAAAATCGCTGTTTTATCACGCCAACCAAGAAGTTATACTCCCGCCCGCCTGAAAGAGGCTGCTGCGAAAGCTGGCCATCAAGCCAAGGTATTGGATACGTTGAAATTTTCGATCGGCCTCGAAAAAGAAACCCCAGAATTGTATTACCGCAACAAAAGTCTTTCCACCTACCATGCCGTGATCCCACGCATTGGCGCT
>CAZEZQ010000668.1:0-3945 GCA_964516245.1 uncultured bacterium
GGGAGAGGCTTATTTTATGCATAGGATAAATATTATTTTGAAATTGAGGTGAATGAAAAGTGTTTTTGAAATTTGTGAAATTGATTCCAATGAGTGTTTGTTTTCTTTTTGCCCTGACGTTGACCTCGCCTGCGCATGCTGTGGAGGGATGGTTGAATTGGCGGGGTCCCAATCAAAACGGGACCTCGGCTGAAACCAATCTAATGGATGAAGCGCAGCCGAATGGTGAGAATCATTTGTGGTCGTATGATATTCGCGGCCGGGGCACGCCGGTGATCGCCGGAGAGCGGGTGTATGTGTTTGGCTATGAAGGCGAGGGCCCGGATATGCGTGAATATCTGGTATGCCTGGATAGCGAAACCGGTGAAGAAATTTGGAAACAGGGATTCAACGATTTTCTTAGCGACATTGTATATGACCGCTACAGCATTGGCAGCCCGGTGGTGGATGAAGAAACCGGCAATGTGTATTTGCAAACCACTCCGGGTGATTTCTATTGCTTTACCGCAGATGGAGAACAGCTCTGGTATCATTCGATGATGGAAGAATACGGCCGGTTGTCGTTTCCCAACGGAAGAACCGGCGCGCCGGTGATTGAAGACGATTTGGTTATTATTCATGGCATCACCACCAATTGGGGAGGGGATGGACCGGCGCGGGACCGCTTTTACGCCTTCGATAAAAAGTCTGGTGCTTTGGTTTGGACCTCAACCCCGGGTGTTGGTCCCCAAGACAGTTCGTTTTCAACCCCCATTTTTGGTTGGGAAGGTGAGAAGCGGGTTTTTTATGCCGGAACCGGCTGCGGCAATCTCGTTTGTGTAAATGCCCGCAATGGCAAACCGGTTTGGCGTTTTCAGATGTCTCACGGCGGGGTGAATATCTCACCCGTTTTGTGGAAAGACCGGGTCATTGCCATTCATGGTAAAGAAAATCTTGACAGTTCGGTGATTGGCCGAATGGCGGCGATTCAAACCGGCCCTGCTCCGGAATCAGGTGTACTGGGGCAAGATTTTGAATTGTGGCGCAATGATTTAACCATGTTCACCAGTTCGCCGACGTTGGCCGGTGACCGTGTGTATCAAGTGGTGCACACCGGTGAATTGCATTGTGTCAGCGCAGAAACCGGTGAGCTGCTTTGGGATGTGAAATTGGCCAATACCCAGCTGCACGCTTCTCCTTTGTATGCAGACGGCAAATTGTATGTGCCTATGCGAAACGGGACCTTCTACATCATCAAGATTCACGAAGACCGGGGAGAAATTCTCAATGAAGTTCAATTGGAAGGCAATTGTTTGGGTTCCCCCAGCTTGTGGGATGGCCAGATGTATGTGCATACCACAGAAAAACTGTATTGTTTCAACAGCGAGAATGCGAAAGCCGGTTCCTATCCAGAGGCAGCGGATCCTTCTATTCCAACCGGCGAGCCTGATGAACTGCAGATTGTCCCTTCAGAAGTGTTATTGAATCCGGGAGAAACACAAACTTTTAAGGTTGAAGCGTTGGATCAGAACGGGAAATTTGTTAAATCGGTCGAGAATGCCCAATGGGAATCTTTTATCCCACCCAATGCCAAAGTGAAAGTGAGAATGGAGGCTGAATTTAATGAGGAAGGCAAGTTGGTTGTTCCTGATGACGCCCAGATTTCTGCAGGGGCGTTTCAGGCATCGGCTGATGGCGTGACGGGAACATTCCGCGGCCGAGTGCTTCCCGCTTTGCCCTATGAACAAGATTTTGAAGATTTCGAATTGACTGTTCCCCATGCGACAGTCGAAGGGGTGAAATTTGCTTTTCCACCCTTGCCCTGGATTGGGGCGCGTTTTAAGTGGGAAATTTGGGAACGCGAGGGCAACAAGGTGTTGGCCAAAACTTTGGACAATGTGTTGTTCCAGCGCGCCACGACTTTCATTGGTGAAACCGATATGTCCAACTACACCATCTCGGCAGATGTGTTGACCGATGGGGGCCGGCGCATGATGTCGAATGCGGGTGTGGTCAATCAACGCTACATTATCGCCCTGATCGGCAATTGGCAGCAGCTCGAGGTTAGTTCCAATTACAACCGAATCAAAGTGGGCGTTCCATTCACCATCAAGCCCAATACCTGGTACCGCATCAAATCACGCGTGGATGCTGCGGATGATGGTTCTGGCGTTGTACGGGCCAAGGCTTGGGAACGAAGCCAAGAAGAACCGGAGGAATGGATGATCGAAGTTCCCCACAAACATGCGCACACGCACGGGTCACCGGGCGTATGGGGTTTTTCGCCGCAAAGCCGCTACCGGGTGTATATGGATAACATCGTGGTCGAGCCCAATGATTAGTGCAGGGTCAAACGTGAAATGGTGGGGCTGGATCCCCCCTAGCCCTCTTGAATAAGGGGGGAAACTGCGGTTCGCTCTGACGAACCGGCAAAAAGTCCGATCCATAAAACGGACACAAAATATATATAGTAACGTGGGTATCTAATCTGTATTTTATGTTGTTGCAGGCGAGGACGCCTACGCTCCAAAAAAGACTTTTTGCCGAATCGTCAGTTCTCCATTCATTGTTGAACGATTACTAATATAACTATTAGATTCTCAAGCGTGAATGTTGAGAAATTGTTTCTGAGAATTAAAGAAGGCAAGGGGTTGCTCATTTTAACCCCCTCTTAACCTCCCCCATTTCATTGGGGGAGGAATGGGGAGCCAATCATTAGAAAAATTTAAATATTTTTGGTTAGTTTCCATCTGAATCATTCAAAAGGACATGTTGCAAACAACCCAATTCAATAAAGGATTATACAAATGAAGCAAACGTTTATTTTGGCAAGTTTATTTCTCATGGCATCTCTCTTCCCAGCACAGAGTATGGCTGAAGATTGGCCAATGTGGGGTGGGGATGTGTCGCGCAATATGTACGCGCCATCGGCAGAGAATATTCCCGATTCATTTGATGCGGGGGCTTTCAAAGGCGGTTCCGAACAGATCGACATGTCGAAAACGAAGAACGTGAAATGGGTGGCGAAACTCGGTTCACAAGCGTACGGCAATGCGACAATATCTGATGGGAAAATATATATCGGAACCAACAACGAAAGTCCACGCGACCCCAAGCATGAAGGCGACCGGGGCGTGGTGATGTGTTTTGACGAAAAAACCGGTGAATTTATCTGGCAATTGGTGGTTCCTAAACTGGGCGCCGGCAAGGTGAGTGATTGGGAATATTTGGGAATTTGCTCTTCGCCTGCCGTGGAGGGAGACCGCGTCTATGTTGTGACCAACCGTTGCGAAGTCGTTTGTTTGGATGTGGATGGATTTCGCAACGGGAACGACGGTCCCTTCAAAGAAGAAGGCGATTATATGTCTGGACCGGATACGCCGCCGATGGAAATCGGCAAGACTGATGCCGATATCATCTGGCGCTACGATATGCGGGAAGAACTGGGTGTGTTCCCTCATAATATTGCTAGTAGTTCTGTTTTGATTGTGGACGACAGATTGTATGTAACCACTTCGAACGGGCAAGACTGGTCACATCTGAACATTCCCTCGCCAATGGCGCCCTCGTTGATCGTGCTTGATAAAAAATCCGGAAAGCTGGTTGGTGAAGAAGCGTCGGGCATCAGCAAGCGGTTGATGCACAGCAACTGGTCTTCACCGGCCTATGGAGAAGTGGAGGGAGAAGGCATGGTGATTTTTGGCGCCGGTGACGGCATTTGCTATGGCTTCGATACCGAAACGGTCAAAGACGATATGGGGTACGATGTGCTCAAAGAACTCTGGCGTTTTGATTGTGTGCCCGAAGAATACAAAGAACATGAATACCCCGCTTATGAAGGCCCCAGTGAAATTATTTCCACCCCGGTGTTTTATAACAATCGCGTGTATGCAGCCATCGGCCAGGACCCCGAACACGGGGATGGGGTAGGCCACTTGGTTTGTATCGATCCCTCTAAACGGGGCG
>CAZEZQ010000669.1:0-1022 GCA_964516245.1 uncultured bacterium
TAGTGGGTGGAACCGGCTCATCAGGAGATTCGCCCTCCCCAATGGATATTGAATTCAGAAAGATTCAAATATTTTTGGCTAGGAATTTTCTTTAATTTGGTTAAAGTGAGTGCTGTGGTGAGCCTGGACAATTCCCCGAAAATGCACTGTGATTTTTTCCATATCTATGATAAAATTTTGATGATTCTGAGTAAAAGGGAAGATATTTCAAAATGAGGACGTTCCTGATTATCTTTACATGCGCAGTTGTAGTCGGTGGGTTTGTCTTTGTAGTCGTCAATGCACCCATTCCAACTGAGAAAAAACAAATCGTTGTAAACCGGATCGAGACCGCGAACGATCCCCAGCCGGTATTAAAAAGCAATCCGGCGGCAAATCATATATTGGATCATTTTCCTGAGTTAACCGAACCCATCCCCCTTGAATCTCAGTCCAGCGATTCAGAAGAAATCGACCCGGCCACGTCTCAAACGGCAGACCAACCTCAATCCACAGGATCAATGCAAACAGACATGGATCGCTTGATGGCAATGATCGATGATTGGGTGTATGTGAACTACACCAATTTTGGGGAAAAATTAGGGAAGCGTGGACGCATAAAAAAATCACGTCAAGGCACGATTTTGGATGTGAAAGAAGGGGAAAAATTGGAGAATGGAATTATCATTCAGTCTTTGACAGAAGAACTAGCCACTCTACGCTATGGTGAAGCTATTTTCCACCTGCGATTGGCCCGTGAACCGGATTTCTTTGCCGAAGTGCGTGAGAATCCCCGTCCCCTTACTCCGGATGAGCAAAAAGAAGCGTATGAATATTACATGCGCCGCTTTGGGGATAAATTCAAAGAAAATTCCAAGAAGTATCAACCCCCACCCGGCATGCAAATGCCCCGGCCGGTAACCGAAGAGCAAATGCAAAAGGGATTGCAAGAATATCATGAACGGTATGGCCAGCAATTTCGCAATGAGCAAAAACAATATGATCAAAATTATCCAATGCCCAAACAGCAATTGGAAAATTAC
>CAZEZQ010000669.1:1032-3943 GCA_964516245.1 uncultured bacterium
AAAAAATATTGGGAACGGTTTCACCCGGACAAAAAGATGCCTGATTTTGAATCGCTAACCAAGATTCAACAATTGGGGCCGGGCTCTCGCGTTCAATCTTCTGAAAACAATAATCTCAATAAATAAACCGGAGGCAGGGTATATATGAAATCCATTTGCAAGGGTATATTTGCGATTTTTGCCTGCGTATTGATCGGTGCGTGTGGAGGATCCTACGATCCTCAATCCACAGAAACCGCAAGCAATACAACACCCACTCCTAAAGAGAGTGTCGCGCACACATACATTGATTCACAACCAGAATCAGAAGACGATCTGTTGCTGGCTGAATGGGACGGAGGGAGAATTTACCAATCCCAATTGGAAAAGATTGTGAGATCCCGGCTGGAAGAATTGAAACGTTCCAATCAAAACCAAGACCCATTGAATGATCTTATTAAAGCTGAAAGCCGTAAAATCTTGGAAGTATTGGTAGACAATTACATCATGGTGTTAGAAGCGCACCGTCGTGGGCTGGGCTTGACTCCGCTTGAAAAAGAAAACTTGCTCAAAAAAATCAGAGGAATGTATGGCACTGAAGAAGAGTATGAACAGGCAATGCAGCAAGCGGGGCAGAGAGAAGAAGACCTGCTTCGGGTGATGTCGACGATTGAGTTGAGCCGAAAATGCAAAAACGACCAGCAAAAAAAATATTTAAACGAAATCGGCGAATCCGACAAGCGGGCCTATTACCAGGAGAATTTGGATAAGTTTACACCACCGCAGCGAACCAGTTTCAATCGGGTGGCGATTTATTTTGGTGAACAGCGAACTCAAGAAGAAGCCAAACAGCTTGCAGAGAGACTGCACCAAGAAGTCCAATCCGAATATCAAGCGATTGCAGAAGAAGTGGCTTCGGCCACCTCTGTAACAACCGCTGAACTTGTCAAACGCAAGCGTAAAGTGATTCAGGATTATGCCAAACAATATTCAGAGTCACCGGAAACAGGATATAACTATGGGTATGTAACCATATACCACAGTGATGAGTTTTCGTCGGGATATTCAGACGAACTGTTACAAGAGGCCCGGCGGCTCGAGGTTGGTGAACTTTCAAATGTGGTATTGAATGACGATCAACAATCGGGACAATCGAGTTATCAGTTTTTTTTGGTGATCGAACAAGTCCCGACCGAAACCCAGCCCTTTGAAGCCGAGTCTGTGCAAGGTTTAATTCCCAATATGATGCTGCAAGAAAAAATGAAACAATGGAAAGAAGATCTACGCAAGAAATACAATGTGAAGATTTATGATGAGAGGCTGAAAGCAGACGCATTTTCGCAGGAAAGCATAACGGAATAAATAATAATTTACTCCAAGAAATTTTTAGTTGTCATTTTAACGAAACTTTGATTTCCTTCCAATAATAGATTCTAACACGAAAATTCTGAGAAATTGTCTTTTAGAATTGATATAAGTGTAATATTATCAACATTCGGGGCAGGCACGGGGGCCTGCCCCTACAATGATAAAATTTCAAATATTTTTGGTTGGATTTATCTTACACAAGGGGCACTTCATGATTCAAGAGCGTGAAATCACTCTTTCATCCGCTATTCGTGTTATATGGGAACGGGGCAAACGAATTATACAACTCACAGTTTTGGCGATGGTAATTGGTTTGATTGCCACCTTTCTGATCCCCAATCGTTACGAATCCACGACACAAATGGTGGTGAAAGCATCCAGCATCGGAACCCACACCATCGACAATACAGCACTGCCGTACGAATTGCATTGGAACATTTTTCCCAGCCCAAGAATGCTGAATGAGATTATGGAGACTTATGAGTTGGACAAAAGCCCATACGATTTCGATCATTACAAAGACCTGCGCAAACGAATTGAAATCGAAGAGGAGCGGGACCAGCCGGTATTCACGATCTCGGTCACTCTTGAAGATGCCACCATGGCGGCGCAAGTGGCCAACCGGTTGGCCACCGAAGCCATCCGGGTAACGAAAGAACTTCATGAAAAGGAAATAGAACGCAGTTACGAACGTTTGCAGAATCAATTGCAAATAGTCGATATGGAAATGGAAAACTATCAAAAGAAATATTTGAATGATCTGGTAAATAATAAATTGCCTTTGCTGCAAGCCAAGTTGGAGACAAAGAACACCCTCTTGGCCACCCACCGTCAAGAACTTACGAATCTAGATATATCAATCAACGAATTGCAAAGCCGCAAAGCCGGGTTTGAAGAATTATTTTCAGCCACCGATTTTACGAAATTTTTATACACTCGAAGAAGCGTTATAGACGATGCCGTATTGATGGAAGAGATTCGCAATAAAATGCGGAAGAATGAAATGCCGAATGATTTAGAGCAAGTGAGCAATTTGAATTTAGTGAACCAGGAACTCAATGGCTCTTATCTGACTTTGGATATGGAATTTCGAAAATTAAAAATCGATTTGCCCACCATGATTGAAAGACGAGAAGAAGTACTACGGCGAATCGACCGGCTTGAAGAAGAAATTCCTGAAATGCAAGAACAAATATTTAATATGCAGGTTGAAGAGCAAATCGCCAAACAGAATTTCGACCGCAGCGTAGAAGTGTTGGGTGGAATTGACAAACAAGTGGGATGGGTGGGAACCACCGTGAACACAGAGCGAGTGGATGTATACCAAGTGGATAGAGCCATCCCCGATTCAAAAAAAGTATTCCCCATACGCACCATAATGGTGGGGATCATTGGCATGATTGCGTTTTTAATCTCTTTTATTTATTATTTGTTGATGGATCTATATGGATTGGTAGCCGAACGAAAACTTCAACCGGAAAATTCAGAAAAAGCTTAACCCTCTCCTAACCCAATGTCATTAACTTAAGATCAAATTGGGTATTGAATGGGGAGGGCGAATCTC
>CAZEZQ010000670.1:0-3941 GCA_964516245.1 uncultured bacterium
GAGGGCGAATTCGCCGCGGCGAATGAGCCGGTTACACCCACTACCTTCGATTCACCAATCAAGGCTCGGCGGGAGCCTCGCCCTCCCCATAAACTCATGACCCATTGATTTAATTTAATTTAAAAATCTAAGAGACAATTTCTCAGAATTTGCATGTTAGAATCTATACTTCCATTCTCAGCCGGTTAAACAAATAGACACTGATAATAATGCAAATAATATTGGGTAACCAAGCGCCCAACCATGCGGAAATCAAGCCAGAGTCAGCGAAGCTCTTGCCCAAAGAAATCATCAAAAAGTAACCGATTACAGCAATCAGGCCTATCCCTATGCCGGATGCGCTGCCTGACAAACCGTATCGCAAGATTAACCCCAAACTGACAATCCCTAAAAAGAATACAGCAAATGGAAAGGCCTCTTTAATACGCATGTGAGAAAGAAATTCTCTTGGACTTTCACCCGCATTTCGAATATCTTGAACAATCTTACGGATATCGAAGTAAGACATCTCTTCGGGGTCTTGTGAAATAGTACCGAAATCATCAGGTGTTGTATCCATATAATAAGAATGTTCATCCAATATGTCCCTGGTGATTGTGCCATCTTCACGAAAATGATGATCGATTACATTATACAGTCTCCACGTGCCTTCGTTTGGATTATAAATGCTGGTTTCAGCATGCAATCTACGTGAAAGTGTGTTGTTTTCTCCACGAAATTCAAAAATATCAAGATTCATCACGGTCTTGGTGTTTGGAATGTAATCCCCTGCCCGGTAAACCTGTTCTTCGGTACCGTGCATCCAAATTCCACCGGTGCCCACCAAACCTTCTTGCGATTTTTTGATTTGAGTTTCCATAATAATATGAGCCCGTTTTGCGAATGGAGAACTTACCGTTTCATTGAAAATGAAAACCATGACGATCATAAGCATCAACGCTATCCCTATGGGGACCGCAATCCGGGAGGGTGAATATCCGGCAATATAGAGCATTAACAATTCGTTGTGATGGATCATATTGGCCATGGTCACAACAATCGTGATCACAACAATCATAGGTGTGGCTTTAACCACCAAATGGGGGACTTTTAATATAAAATAAAACAAACCCACACCAAATGTGGCGTTGTTTTCCATGATAATGTCCAGATCTTCAAACATAATGATTACAAAAGCAATGCACACAAATAAGGTGAATATAAAAATGAACGATCGAATTAATTCACTTAAAATGAAACGGTCTGTAGTTTTGATAAATTGAATCGAATACATTATGGCTACTTAGACTCGTAAGGTTCGAATGTACAAATATACGGCCACAATCAAGCTAACAGCATTCGGAAGCCACATACCTAGATAAGGAGAAATCATACCTTCTTCCGCATACGCTTTCCCTACACTCATAAAGAAATGATATCCCAATATCATCACAATGGTCATGGTGTAACACGATGAACGTTTCCCGTATCGTGTTTCCATCCCCAATAGCGAACCAACTACCGTCATTAAGACACAGGCAAACGGCAGTGCGCTTCGGCGGGCAATCTCAATATCATACTTTGCCACTTGTTTCAAAAACCATTGGATTTCCAGCAAATCTTTATTTGGGCTTTTTTGGTACGATTCTAAATAATTTTCGCTCAATTGTGTTAATGTTTTGTTGCTAAGATATTTAACGCTGCTTGTAACTTTCGCAACACGTTTCAACAGCTCCGGCAAAGCGATCGAAAACTCCATCTCACCAAATTGAATCATCACATCCCGGTCCGGCTGCGGCATTTGATGCAGCATGCCTTCTCTCAATTTCACCCGCAAAGTATTGCTTTTCGGACTATAAACAATCGAAGCCGTTGGGGCGCTGACCACTCCTGAAATTTGCCCATCGTTTACTTCAAAAATATTAAGATGCAGCATTTGATCGCCTTTTACAGCGCTCGGATTGAAAATATAGTTCCCTAATTGGTTAAAACTCCCAGGGCGAATCCCCGCCGTGGCCGAATCTCTCAATACATCGGCTGCCATCATTTGAAAGGTACGCAAACCTTTCGGCGCGATTCGATTGTTCCACCAATACAACAAAAGGGTCAGCACAATTCCCAAAACCAATGCAGGGATCAACAATTGAAAAACGCTATACCCACTGGCCTGCAAAGCCGTAATCTCATTGTCTTGAGACATTCGACCATAAACCAATAGAGAAGCCAAAAGCACCGCCATAGGAAAGGTCATGATCAATATGGTAGGCATGATGGAAAATAACAATTGAAGAGTGACGAAAAATGTCGAGCTGCCCGCTACGAATAAGTCAGTCAGATCATACAAACTTTTCAATAAAAAAACAAAAGTAAATAACACCGCCGCTTCAGCGATGTAAACCAGCAATTCGAATGTGATGTATCGTGAAATGATTCTCATTATGTTTTTATTGTGAACGTATAATTTTGAAAAGCATGAATCCTTTGAAACAAGATTCAAGGCCTTGCTATTGGAAAACATTTCTCATCGATAATAGATTAAGCACGCATGCTCCTATTGATAACGAATTGAATTTGAACAAAATATCGATGAATTTCATCGATGCCTGATATTCCAAAAGAACGAATGAGAATAATTTACAATGTCAAAACTCAACAAAACCTCGAACGCCAGACAAAAAATAAATTCCGCGAATGGTCATTCATCCAAAATCAAAAATTGGTTTGTAAACATATCTCTAATTGCAGCAAGCACTTTTTTTGCAGCAGCGGTCTTTGTGGGAGTTGGTGAAGTGTGGATCAGAAGCCAAGAACTCCCTGAAGACACCGGCAGTATCTATGAAATTCGGGAAGAGGCTCTCCCCAGAGCTGTATTGAAACCGGGAGTGGAAGAAATTGCTCATGGCAGCAAAGTACGCGTGAATTCATTGGGCTTTCGTGGGAAAGACTATTCGTTAGAAAAACCAAAAAACACCAAGCGGATTGTTCTATTGGGAGATTCTTTTGCTTTTGGCGCGGGTGCGGCAGAAGAAGTGATTCTACCTACGCAACTCGAAAATATGTTGGATCAGAAATATGCAGATACCCATATTCAAGTGTTGAATTTGGGTGTGTCTGATTACAACACAGACGATCAGTTGGCCCTCTTTCAAGAAAAAGGGATTGCGTTAGAGCCCGATTTGGTGGTTCTTCTTTATGTCATGAATGATATTGAAATCAAATCTGAGTATCTTGATGATTCCAAGAATAATAAGAAACAACCAAGCGAATCCAAAAAACAAAGTAATGGCAATACCCGCCAATACCGGAATCCATTGTATGGCATTGTGAATACATTGCGCAGCCAATCACATTTTTTGGCGTATTTAGCGCCTCGAGTTGCTTCTCTGGGCCGTACGTTAGGGTTTGATCTTCCTTCAAGCGGTTCATTTTACAGTGAGGCATTCGCCAACGACGTCGAAGGCTGGAAGCGGTCCAAGAATGCTTTGCGGGAGATTCATTCAATCTGCAAGAAGAACGAGATTCGTTTTGCGCTGGTTCTCTTCCCTCTGATGACGAATTTTAATGATTCGTATCCCGCGAAAAAATCGCATGAAATCATACAAGAGTTTGCCCAGAATGAAAACATCCCATTTCTTGATCTGCTGCCCCATTACATGGGAAAAAATGCCCGCACGCTTTGGGTTTCCCCCACCGACGGCCATCCCAATGAAGAGGGTCATCGAATTGCAGCGGAAGCGTTTACTCGGTTTTTGCAAGAAAACTCTGAATTATTTCCGTAACAGAAAAAGCAAATCAGATTTTTATCATAACTGGAAAAAATCCCATTCTATTTCTTCCTATAAGTATGGTTATTCTCTATTTAGCAAGGGCTTTATATAAATAAAATTTGGCTAAATAGTGGCTATTTTAACTTGATTTATTGTTTATTTTATGTATAATAAAAAAGTGAAAGGTGGTTCTAT
>CAZEZQ010000671.1:0-3936 GCA_964516245.1 uncultured bacterium
TAGCCAGGGGCATCGCCCCTGGAAAAGGAACCTCACAATACGCACGTAAGAATCTAAACAAAAAACCGCTTTCGTGTAAATCAAAAGCGGTTTCTTTCTGCTTGTTAACAATTTTTACTACTTACATCATTTGGGCCTTGGAGCGTTTGTCTCCACCAGTATCGGCAATCGAGTAGCCTCGGGCTCGCAAGGCGCTGAGGATGATTTTGGCCCCCGCTTCGATGCTCAATTTGCCCATGTTGATCACCAGGTCATACAGCATGGGGTTGTCGATATCTTGGCGGAAGTATTTTTTGATGAAACGCGCCCGACTGTGATCTACGCGCTCCATCTCTTGGATGGCCTGGGCCTCGTTCATGCCTTCGCTCTCCATGATGTTGCGAATGCGCACTTCGCGGGGCGCCACCAGGCGGATATGAAAAGCCGAACTTTCTATGAGCACCAAATTCGAACCCCGGCCGACAATCACAACACCGCCTTGCATGGCCATGGTTTTTAAGACTTTTGCCAGTTCGCGAATATAATCGTCGTAGTCAAATAGTTTTTGTTCCAAAATGTTTTGGATCCACAGTTCGAGCACCGAGCGGTCTTTTTCGTCCAGCGATTCGACCAGGTCTTCTTTCACCCCCGCATCATCCGCAATGGCTTCAACAATTTTTTGGTCGAACAAGCCATAATGCAATTCATGCGCTAAAAACTTGGCCATTTCGCGGCCACGGCACCCCCGCTGGCGAGAGAGGGTAACCACTGGTTTGACATGTGAAAGACTGGGGGCCTCTTCATCGGTAAAGCGCTCTAATGCCGATTTCTCCACTTGCCAACGCCCTATTTGCCGGTCGATAATTTGTTGTACACTCGACATGATGCACTCTCCTTTCTCCCCACGTTCAGCAAAAACTCTTTCTATTCATTGTATATCAAAAACGCTCCTAAGAATAAAACATTTTGAATAAATTAAATTTACCATTCCACTAAATTTTCCTACCCATCCGCTATACATAGAATTTACAAATAAAACCAATATAATTTTGTGAATACGTCCAACATCAAAGTTCTTTACTGGTTGTCAGAAAGGGCGCCATATGGAAACCATGCAATATCCCACTTGGGAAGTCCCCCTTCTCGGCGGTGGTATGGTCATCGCCATTATCGCTACTGTTCATGTCATGATTGCTCATTTCGCTGTCGGCGCGGGAATTTTTTCCGCCGTGACTGAATACCGGGCCTACAAATACAACCGTCCGGTATTGCAGCGCTTTTTGCAAGATTTCATCCGTTATTTGATTTTGATTTCGTTTATTTTGGGCGCGCTCACTGGGGTTGGAATTTGGTTCTCGATCTCGCTGGTGGGGCCTGAGGCCACCTCAGCGTTGATCCACCAATATGTATGGGGTTGGGCAACAGAATGGGTGTTTTTTATTGTCGAAATTGTTTCCGGTTATATGTATTATTACACCTGGGGGCGTATCGAACCCAAAAAGCATATCTTGCTTGGAGTGATCTATGCGGTTTCGGCCTACATGAGCATGGTGGTCATCAACGGAATATTGTCATTCATGCTGACCCCCGGTGGTTGGGTGGAGAACAAAGATTTTTGGATCGGCTTTTTTAACCCCAGTTATTGGCCTTCGCTGTTTTTGCGCACCATTAGCGCGCTTTCGCTGGCCGCTATTTTTGTTTGTATCATTGTGAATTTTGCCAAGGGGTATACACGGGAAGAACGGCATGAGGTGATTACCGAAGCGGGGCGCTGGTTGATTCCATTGATCCTAATGATCCCCTTTTCATTGTGGTTTATTGAGAGTGTTCCCGAAGAAGCGGCCAATCTGGTGAAAGGCCAGGCGATTGCCATGACCTTGTTTTTCATGTTTGGGATCGCGGCCTCTACACTCATTGGCTTTTATGCATATTTTGGGTTGATTTTGAAGAAGCGCTACATCAATCTCGAAACCGCAATTCTCTTGGGCATGATAGCCTTTATCGCAACGGGAGCGATGGAATTTGTGCGTGAAGGCATTCGCAAACCGTTTGTGATTTATAACTATATGTATTCAAGCGGAATCTTGGTGGAAGAGAGCGGCCAATTCGATCAAACCAGTGTGCTGGAGTGGGCCCCCTGGACTGTGAAAGCAGTCGGTGTGGAAGACCAAAACGAGCTCACCCAATTGCAGCGCGGCGAGGCTCTCTATCGCGCTCAATGCCTGCGCTGCCATACGTATGATGGCGTTAACGGCATCAATCCACTAATTCGGGGGTGGGAACGGGAAAATATCATTCATCTATTGGAAAATTTGCATAAAGAGCAATATTTCATGCCCCCGTTTTTCGGGCCGGAGCGGGATAAACAAGCGCTGGCCGAATATTTGTTGCAATTGAGTCAAACAGAAGAACAGGCCGTAAGCCAAGCCGGAAACCAAACCACCCACGTTCAGGAGGAGCATTCATGAATGAATTGATACCACCGCCGGACCCTCTTGGTATCCCTTCGCCCGTATGGATTTTTCAATTTCTATACATTCTTACATTGGTGCTGCATATCATTTTTATGAATTACATATTGGGGGGAACCTTTATTGTAATGCTCAATGAATGGTTTGCCGGGAAAGACCCCAAGGTGGCGAAAGCCAACAGCATTTTGGTGAAGGTGATGCCTTTCTCGCTCTCACTGGCCATTACGATGGGGGTGGCTCCATTGCTTTTCGTTCAAGTGATGTATGGGCAGTTTTTCTATAGCGCGAACATTATGATGGGCGGTTTTTGGCTGCTGCTTTTGGCATTGGTTACCATCGCTTTTTATATGATTTATGTGCTGATTGCCAAGCGCTCAAACGATCAAACTTCTAACAGTTGGACCCGCTTCGGCATCACCCTCAATACCCTTCTATTTTTCACTGTGGCTTTTTTATGGACCAACAACGCGATACTTACTGAAAACCCAAAATATTGGCCGGATATCTACACAGGGGCGCGCTCGGTGATTGCCCCCGATCTTAGTTTGTGGCCCAGGTATCTACACAATGTTATCGGCGCAGTCGCGGTAGCCGGTTTGTGGATGTGCTGCATTGCCCGCTTTCAAGCAAGACACCACCCGGAAAACCAACAAACAGCCGATTGGATGGAGCGCAATGGAATGGTTTGGGCTACGATCGCCACTGTCATCAACACAGTGGTTGGGTTTGCCTATTTGGGCGTGATGCCGCTTGTGATGGAAGAATTCATGAAGAAATTCATGGGCAATGGCATCCTGTTCGTCGGGTGGTCAATTTCAATCGTGACCGCCATTCTGGCTTTGGTGCATATGATCTTGGCTTTGGTAAAACCGGAAAAGAAGGGATTTCTCTGGGGGGCTGTCGGCTTGATTGTGTTAACCCTGTTTGGGATGGTGATGGGGCGCAGCTTGATTCGCTATATCCAACTGGAAGAATATTTCACGGTTTCCGAATTAACCGTACGGCCCCATTATGGCAGTTTGATCCTTTTTCTGGTGACATTTCTTATTGGTTTGGCTGTTTTGGGCTATTTGATTTATATGATTTTGAAGATTCCCCCAAAAAGCAATGATAGTGTTTCGCAATTCGAAGAAGAATCACCACAATCAGAATCGTAATCTGATTCAAAAAATGGTAAGGTTGAATGGGCATGATATGCGAATCTTTTAACCCCTCCTAACCCAATGCATTAACTTAAAGAAGGGCGAGGCTCCCGCCGAGCCGGTTTAACTTAAAGAAGGGCGAGGCTCCCGCCGGCCCGGGTTAACTTAAAGAAGGGCGAGGCTCCCGCCGGCCCGGGTTAACTTAAAGGAAGCGAGGCTCCCGCCGGCCCGGGTTAACTTAAAGGAGGGCGAGGCTCCCGCCGAGCCGGTCATTGCTGTAAGGAGGGCGAGGTTCCTACCGAGCCGAACATTACTGTAGGGAGGGCGAGGCTCCCGCCGAGCCG
>CAZEZQ010000672.1:0-3921 GCA_964516245.1 uncultured bacterium
CCAAGATGTGGTACATCAAAATGCTGGATTTTACTTTTTGCCGGATCGTCAGGTAAAGTATGGATTTCATTCAACGTATTGCATATCCTATCGGATTGTTAATGATGGTTCTCTCCGTGGCTTGTACCACCACCACACATACTGTGCGGTATCCTGAACCAGTCCGTGAAAACATCGAGTGGTGCCGGGTGTGGATGCCGCATGCTAATCAAAATAAGTTGCCACGTGTTCTTTTAATTGGTGATTCGTTCACAGTTGGATATTTTTCTGGTGTTGAAGAGCGGTTGGAAGATGTTGCGTATGTTGGGTATCTGGCAACTTCACGCAGTGTGTGTGATCCCATTTTTTTCGATGAACTCCAAACGGTGCTTAAGCAATACGATTATGAAGTGGTTCACTTCAATAATGGATTGCATGGCTGGGGGTATAGTGAAGAGCAATACCGGCAAGGATTGCAGCATTTTCTTCAAGTATTGCGCTCAAAAGCACCAAATGCCCAGTTGATTTGGGCGCAGTCGACACCCCATGATATTGAGCCTGGCCAAACGAACAGTAAGAACCGGCGAATACATGCGCGCAATCAAATTGCCAGACAGATTATGGGTGATGCGGGGATTCCAATGAATGATTTATACAAGTTGTGTATTCACCGCAGCGAATTGTATAGCGGTGACAACGTGCATTTCAATAATAATGGCAAAGAACTACAAGCCGGACAGGCAGCTAGTCTGGTGAGAGAGCGGCTATAATTTTTGGAGCGCAGGCGTCCCCGCCTGCAACCTCATAGAGCGCAGGCGAGACGCCTGCAACCTCATAGAGCGCAAGCGAGACGCCTGCAACCTCATAGAGGTGAGTATAATGTATGTACGATTGAACTGATTGCCGAAACGATTTTAATAAAAAATTAAAAGTTTGGCTACGACTTCAGTCCGGTTCGATCAAATTCAAGTTTTTCATTTTCTTGAAGCAATTTTTTCCATGTTACAATTTCGTTTCGATAGGCGGCTGAACGGCCAAGAACCGTGAGCAAATTGCTGCGTACGCTTGGTTCGACGGTGATGTTTTCGTAATTCTTTTCCAAGATGTTTTTGTGAAATTCGGCGATATTGGCTTTGGCGCCATCGGTGAAAATGTTTTCTGTTTGTCCGCCAGGATATTTATTTTTCCCGCGAATAATGACTTCACCCCCGTATTGGGTTTCCAATACGCCTTCCGAACCGAACATCCGGTTACGTATTCCACCGCGAGAGTTATAGCCTTCGAATTGGCGGGAACTGAAGGAGACACCAATGTTGTCAGGATATTCAAATACCACCATGAATGAATCATGACAGGTTCCGCCATCTTTGCGAATTTTATGGCCGCAGGTTCCTGAAGCCTGAACCGGTTCTTGATCAAGGATCCAACTGGCGACATCAAGTGTGTGAATATTTTGTTCGGTGATGATGTCACCCGAGAGGATTCTATCCAATCCCCAAGCGCGAATGCGGTTCTCTTTGTTGGTGGGGCCGGCTTTCATGACATCCACCTGGCGTGCCCAGGGATTGCCTGCATGGTATGAAGATTCACCGAACGCGAAGGCGCCCAAAGCGCCGTTGTGGACCCGCTTGATGGCTTCGATATAGTGCGAATTGGCCCGCGTTTGAAAATCGACCAAAAAACATTGATTGTTTTGAGACGCTTTGTTTCCGCTCGATTGAATGGTCAAACAACCGGGAACATCGACGGCGATAGGTTTGGCGAGATAGACGTGTTTGCCGGCTTCAACCGCCGCTTCTGCTTGTTCAGGATGAAAGTAGGGCGGACTTTCAATCGCGACAGCATCTATATCTGCTTCCAGCATACGTTTGTAGCCGGACAAGCCAATGAATCGCTTATCATCTGGAACCTCAAACCGGTTTCCATATTGATTGACGCGGTCCTCAAAATAATCGGCGCAGGCGGCGATTTCATACCCGCCGTGTTGAATGAAAAGGCGCGTGATCCAGGTGCCGCGCCCACCGCAACCGATTAGGCCCAACTTGATGGTTTCATTGGCTTTGGCCCCCAATGCGGTTTGGGAACTGAGGATAGTAAGGGTGGAGGCTCCAACGACGAAATGGCGGCGATTGATTGAAGGTGATTGGTTGGTTTTTTTCATTGTTCTATCCTCACAATAGTGGATTTTACTTTATAAAGGAGTTGACCCTTGAATATCTATAGATTGAATGAATTTTCTCATACCGGACTATTTGAAGTCAAGCATTCTTTCTTATATGCTTATATAATTCTTTCATTTATGGAGTAAGACTTATGGTAAAGTTTATCTCGGTGATGATTGTTTTCGTGCTTCATGTTGCTTTCAATGTTCGGGCAGATGAAGCCAATCGCATACGGCCTTACGAGCAAAATGCTCGTTATTGGCAATACAAGGGCGAACCGGTATTGCTTGTAGGTGGATCAGTGGATGACAACCTCTTTCAGCTTCCCACTCTCGAATTGCATTTGGACGAGATGGTGCGGATGGGAGCCAATTACATTCGCAATACCATGAGCGCTCGTTTGGCCGAAGGTTTTGAAGTGCAGCCCTATAAGCAATTGGATAGCGGTGAATATGACCTCACCCAGTTGAATCCTGAATATTGGCAGCGCTTCGAACGAATGCTCAAACTGACTGAAGAGCGGGATGTTATCGTTCAGGTCGAGTTGTGGGCATTTCATGATTTCAACCGCGAAGCGTGGCTGGCCAACCCCTGGCGGCCGATTAATAATATAAATTATGATGAGGATGGAGTATTGCTTGAAAACGCACCATTTAATGTTGGTAATAAAACTCATCCATTTTTTGCCACGGTTAAAAAGTTGAATAACGAGAAATTGATTCTCTCTTATCAAAAACAGTTTGTAGATAAGATTTTGTCTTATTCGCTGGCATACGATCATGTGTTGTATTGCATCACCAATGAAATCCACCCCAATTATGATCCCCAATGGGGATATTTTTGGGCTAATTATATTCGTGAAAAAGCCAATGAGTTGGATAAGACGATTGAGATCACCGAAATGTATTGGCAGATCGATCTCAAAGCACAACAACACCAGTCATCACTCGATCATCCAGAAATCTATACCTTCTTCGAAGCCTCGCAAAACAGCGCCAAAAGCGGGCAGGAGAATTGGGATAATCTGCAATTTGTATGGCATTATCTCTCCAAGCAACCGCGACCCATTAACAATGTGAAAATCTACGGGTCTTCCAAAGGTCCAGATTGGTCAAAAGCAAATCAAGACGGTATGGAACGCTTTTGGCGAAACCTAATTGGCGGCTCAGCTTCCAGCCGCTTTCACCGGCCGCCCTATGGGTTAGGGTTAAACGAATTGGCAAAGTCTAACATCAAAAGTTTCCGCCTGCTGCAAAAGGAGTTTGATTTCTTCAACAGCCAACCAAATTCATCACTCGATTTGTTGAAAAATCGTGATGATAACGAGGCCTATATGACTCAAGTGGGCAAGGAACAGATTGCGGTGTATTTTCCCAAAGGGGGAGAAGTTTCTTTGGATCTTGGCGAATTTGATGGAATGTACCGCATGAAGTGGCTTGATATATTGCAGAGCACTTGGGGAGAAACAATGCGTATAAAAGGTGACAAGATCATTAAATTGGAAACGTTGGATGATAAGCCTTGGATTTGTTTGATTCGCAAATAACGGCGATCCGGCGAAAAGTTTTTACTTGTGATGCGGACATACTGTCTGCACCAGTCTCTAGTGCAGGCAAGATGCCCGCACCACAATATGGATAATCGTGCAGGCAAGATGCCTGCATCACAATATGGCTAACTGCTTAAATCTATCCAAAAATATTTGAATTTTTCTAAATTCAATACCCATTGGGGAGGGCGAATCTCCTGATGAGCCGGTTCCACCCACTACCTTCGTTTC
>CAZEZQ010000673.1:0-3918 GCA_964516245.1 uncultured bacterium
CATTAACTCATTACCCATTGATATAATTTAACTTGAAAATCTGAGAGACAAATTCCCACAATTTGCCCATTAGAATCTAAATTACTATTTTTGCCGGAACGTCAATAAAATCTTTCGTGTGATTTTATTGATTTTTACTCATTTATATTAAAACTATCTGGAGAGTGCGAAGTTCTCATGCAAATTTTACATAAGGTCAATAATATCAATAAGTTAAATAGCACTACATTTTCTGTGCCCTAAATGTCATAAGTTGCTCATTCTATAGATCATACAAAATGGCAATTATAGAACTTCGCACTCTCCAGAAAACTATCTACTTCTCATTTTTTTACATTCCTACATTCTACTAACAAACTTTTTCAAAATATTGAAGATTTCATCTTGTATTGTTTACATGATTGATCTATTATACAAAAAATGTTTATGTTTATAATATATACGTTTATAATATATATGTTTAAATTAAACGATTTTAAGGAGTGAAGCCATGAGACGACATTTGAGAAGTGTATTGATGTATGTGTTTTTTGTAGTGTTTGGGCTTGTCTCGAGTAGTAATGCGGTTGTGTTGGATACATCGTTAGACAGGCATTGGGTGAAAGAGGCGCAGTTGATTGTTGTGGGTGAAATTGTTGACATTTCGTATGCCTCATCAATCAAAGAGGCAGAAGAAGATGTTGAATTGCCCCATAGTTTCGTAACCATTGCCATCGAAGACGTACTAAAGGGCTCTGCGCAAGATGGAAAAAGCATTACCTTGCGTTTTCAAGGCGGCATGGCGAAAGACGAGCGATACCTTGAAATTATGGGAATCCCACGTTTTGACGTAGGAGACCGGGGGGTATTCTTTATCCACAAAAACGGGAGCCACATTTGCCCGCTGGTAGGTTGGAAGCAAGGATTTGTGAGAATCATTGATGGCCAGCTGTTTACAGATATGGGAAACCGGCTGATTCTAGCTGATGACCCGGTGCGCGCAGGCAGAATTCACCCGAAAGATATCCGAAATTTCGAAACCTTTCGGGCCAGAATGATTAAGGCGCAAACGGAATTCGACCGTTTTCTTGCCGAATTGCTCAGCCGTGAAACCTTGTTGTTGCTTGAATCCTCTCAAAATATTACTGATGTGGACCCCACTCGATTGAATTATCTCCCTCCCTCTGATATTTCAGAAGAAGCGTATGAATTGAAAAATGTTCTGCTGCCGTTTGAATTTCGCCAAATCCCCCGTTCGTTTGGTGAAGCCATGTTGATACGTGATTTGAATTGGCTATTAACCCGCCGTGAATTTGCCCAAAAAGTCAATTTTTCCCAACTGAAATTATCCGATGACCTCTTGAGACAAATTGAAATTATATCCCAATTGCCTTTGCCGGATGTTATATTGCTCAATCGGCGAATTCTTGAAGCCGCCTACCCTGAACTGCTTACGAAGAGCGTTGATCAAGTGATTGTTCGCGGCGAATGGCAAATGATAGAAGAGATTATGACTCAAACCCGTGGTGACAACGTTCTCTCTATGAGAATGGTGACCCCAACCGAACAAGAAGGACCGAATCCGAAACCGGAACCAATGGTCGAAGGCAAAACCTTAGAACCAGACGCGTTTCTTGAACATATTAAAGTTATGATCGAAGCGCTGCATACGCCCGAAGAATTGAGATTGCTGGAACCTGTGCGAAGTCTTAGCCCGACCGAACCGTTTTTTGTTAGAAATCCTCTCCCACCGCTTGCTGTGAGCACCGATCTCATTCTTCCTGATAAAGATGAGCCGGTAGGGGAAATTGACAGGCTTGAAGTGGAATTACTCCGAGAAAGCGGCGGCAATCCAGTGGTAAAAACTCAATAGCGATGTAACTCATCCCAAACAAAAATTGAAAGAGGATTTCTCATGAAAAGAAATAAAATCTATATACCAGTTCTTAGTGGTTTCGTGTTAGTTTTGGCTGCATTGCATGGTTTCACTTATTCATTTGATGAAGTTTTAGGACAGCCCGTTCGATGGTCTGGCGAATCAATCGACCTGCGTGCGGGAAGCGGTACTTTTCCCCCTGGCAATTCGTACCGTACTGCATTGCAAACGATCATCAATGAGTTGAACACCAATCCCAGCAAATTCGATATTAGCCTGGTGTTTGGAGACAACAGTGTTGCATTAAACAACGAGCAAAACGAAATATGGGCGTCTAATAACGACGACATTTTGGATGGCGCACCGGCTATCGCGTATCGTTGGACGAGAGTACAAATCATTCCACCCAGGGTAGTTCTTGATGAGGGTGACGTCATTTTTGACGCCGGGCGAGCATGGACTTCGGGCACAACCAAAAGCGCTATGACGCCTTACGATGGCAGTGGCCGGCCTTTCCGAACCACCGCTTTGCATGAAATCGGCCATTACTTTGGGCTCAACCATGTGGCGGATTTATACAACATTATGGGGCAGGATTGGGATCACATTCACGCCAATGGCAATACGGCGCGCGCCTACTTTGGTGAAGATGCTTCAAACGGCGCGGTTGCCATCTATGGCACTGAAAACAGTGAACCCGAAGACTTGGGCGTGGTGCATTGGCGCTGGACGGGCAATAGCGGTGAGTACAGCACTCATGCCCGAACCCGTATTTTTAACTCTGGCGGTGGACTATTAAATAATATTTCGGGCGGGGATGAACCGATTTATCGCGTTACGAACGGCCAAACCATCCGGGTGGAATTCACCTACGAAAACAATGGCGCCAATCGGCACCAAAATACTGACATCGGTTTTTATCTTTCTACCAACAACACCATCACCACGCTCGATACCCGTTTGGGCGGCCGCACCATCGACCTGGGCCGCAATGTGGTATGGACCACAGATTTTCAAGTGACATTGCCCAATACCTTGTCACCCAACACGGATTATTGGGTGGGCGTAGTGGTTGATGAAGATGACAGTTTGAGCGAAGTGAAAGAAAACAACAATGCCACCTACACTCAAATTCGAACCACCAACTTCCCGACTGCGACACCAACATTTACACCAACCCCAACCCGTACTCCGACACCGACGCGCACACCGACCCCGACATCACGGTTTACGATTCCTTCTCCGATTTTCAAGTTCCCCACACCGATATTTTTCACACCACTGCCTACATTTCCAATAAGGATTCCCACCCCGATTATCGAACTGATTGATCCCGTGATCGATCTGAAATCGGACCGCTTCCGAGCCACGACAGTGGTTGTTCCAAAGACGCTTCGTTTAATCGAAGGCAGCCCAGATGAACCTGCCGGGATCAATCCCGAATACAAAATCGGCGACCCGGCCACGATCAACAAAGTCCGCAGTATTGCGCTGCCAGAAGGCGGGATACTTACGACTGCACTTAAAGGCGATAATTCTAGACCGACATTGGTTGTGATTACCGATCAAGGGGATGTGGTTGATTTCGCCGATGTAAGGCTGGAATCCATCTTCCAGGTTGGAGACCGAACCCTGGTTCCAAACTTTGTGAACGTTTTGGATATCATCTACGACAATAACAATACACTCACCCTCTTACTAAAAGCAGTGGGAACCAGTGAAGAGAAAAACGAACACTTTGAAGTGGTGGTGAAATCCAAAATCGAAGGCCCGTTTCGAGAGACCGGAATTGGAACGTTCGGGCTTTATTAGACGTATCTTGATGGAATCTCAATTATGAAAGGCAAAGGCGGAGAATGTTTTCTCCGCCTTTGCTGTTGTAAAGTATTGTTGATTTTTTGATTGGAAATACTGGTCGAAAAAGAACCCGAAGGCTACCTCGCCTACAGCCACACCTTGCCTGGATGCTTCAGCAATGGCAAAACCCTGGAAAAAGCCAAACGGAACATTCGCGAAGCGATTGAGTTGCACCTCGATTCGCTGAAGGCGCACGGACAATCTAT
>CAZEZQ010000674.1:0-3916 GCA_964516245.1 uncultured bacterium
AAAATAAATTATCAATTCCAGTGATAAATGTTGGTTTTTCATAACTCATTCTTTAATTCTTCATTGGCCTTTTGTACAGCCTTCAGCAATGCGTTCCAACGTTCAACTAATTTTCTTCTTTTTTCATCTGCGCTGGCATTGGCGGGTTCAAGTTTGAGGAATTCAAACAGTTCTTGTGGAGCGGCCGATTCAATTAGATATTCTGCCACTGGGTCGGTGAATATTTTGGTTCGATACGACTCCATGCGTGTTTCCAGTTCATTGAGGGAGGCGTTCGGGGTTTTCTCGATTTCGCGAAGCCCTTGTTCTGCAAGTTCTACCCGATTTTGCAATGTGCTGCGCAATTGCTCTTTCACATTCTGCACTGCCGGTGGTTTCCAAGATTTCAGATTAACTAAGAACGTAGTCATAATTTCAGAAAGGTTGATATTCTTATGCTGCAGTTTGCGGGCCGTCTCTTCTAGAGATTGAACGATGGTTCCCGCTATTTTGGCGCCACCTTCGGTCGCATCGATAATGGGGGTTTTGGTATTTCGAATGTCGTTTTCAAGCATTCTCAAATAGACAAGAAAACTGTGAACAGTGGGCACCTTATCCTGTGTGGCGCCTTCCACCCAATACAATGGTTCCCGATTGCTAGTTGAATGGTCTGGAGTATAAACATCCACATGCTCCCGGTCGTCATCCAGAAACGAAACCTCACGGCTTAATGCTGTTTTTGGGGCGTGGGTTATACACGATTCAGAATCGAACGCCAAATCTTGGCCTATCAGAATGACTGGAGAACATTCCAGATAAAGTGCAATTTGCATAGCCGCTTGCGAGACCATCCCCCCCTTGGCAATGCTGCCTTTGGGTCCAACCATTTTATCCAACCAGCGGAAAATGGGGTGCTTGTCGGTCATATATGTCAGGCGGTGGGTGAATTTTTGAACGATCTCACTGCGCGCTTCGGGGTCGAAGATCAAAAAACTATCGGGACCATAATGTTCTGAGGGAAAATGTTTTAGATTCAATTCAGTTGGATCTACGGTCACGACAAATTCAGGGAAGATGCCATGATCCAAAAGCAAGTTGTAAACCGTGTCGCTGGCGATAATCAATAACTGTTGCTGGTATTTGTGCAAGATTTCTATATTTTTCATTAAGGATGGTCCGGCCGCAACGATGACGGCGGGGACGTTATGGCATATATCGCCAATTTCGATGATGCCTGGGGATTTCGCCAGCCAATCCAGATTTCGGATTAAATTGCGCATAGTTCGGGGACCATCTTTGAACTTTGTCGCCAGGCCGCTTTGACCCAGCCGCAATGCTTCTTGAACTTGTTGGCGGGCGTTGCCGGCCCAGTTTGGAAAAGCGGCTGTTACCGGGTGGTAATCAACCAACAATATCGAGTTGGCCACCAAATCCATCAAGTGATTCATCAGGGTGTTATAAACCTGTCCGGGTTCTTGGCCCACTACGATCTCGACATTTGCGCTTTGTAACAACGGTGAAAAATCTACAATTTTTAGCGCATTGCGAAATACGGACAAAGAAGGTTCGAACACGTAAAAATGACGTATGTTGGGGTTGGCTTGTTGGATGTAAAGTGGAATGTAGCCCAGGCCGCAGCCTAGAATGGCAAGATTTCTTGTTTCACGCAGTCCTTTGATTTGATTGAGAAAATTTTGCGCGTGGCGCAGGGGATCATTGGGATCGTGGAGAGCGTATTTCTGGCCGTTGCATTCTACAATGGCTACCGGCATTCCGGTCTTGCTTTTTTGCAGCGTGACGACCGTATCTTCTGGCTCGGTTTCGAGCCGGTTGGCAAGGCTGGAATCTTTTTGCTGCAAGAGATTGAGATTTTGTTCGAATAATGACATGGTACGCGGCATACTCCTTTTTTCTACTTGGTGGAGTATACCGCAATTGGAAATATTCCAGGCAGTGTAAAGATGGATAGAGAATTAAAGATTTAATTCGCTGCTAAGGTTCAATTTCTCTGCCAATTTGCGCACGTCGTCTTTAAAACGTTTGTAATTGCGCTGTTCTATTATAGCAACGGCATCGCGCAAGGTTTTTTTGGCTTCGTCTTTGTTTTCCAATTTCACATACGCATCCGCCAGGGCCAACATATCCACCACGTTGTCTGGGTCACGTTTCACCGCTTGTTCGAGATAGTTGATGGCCACTTTGATGTTGCCCATTTCAATGAAGGCTTTGCCCAATGCGTTATAGCTTCCAGAAATGCGCTTTTTCTCTTCTTCTGTCAGCTCACGTTTGTCTTCGATTTCCAAAACCTGCTTTAAGTAACGGATGCCTTGGATTGGGTTATCCTTTTTCTTGATATACAACTGGCCAAGATGGTGAAATGCAAAAATGTTGCCGGGATTGTCTTCGATCACACTTTTTAGCAATTTTTCTGATTTTTCTATATCGCCACCCAACAGACTGGGTAAATCACGCAGTAAAATAGCATACCCAATGCGGGCGCGTTCGCTCTTGGGATTGATTTCTACTGCGGTTTCGTATAAATCCCAAATCGTGCGGCCCTTGGGTATCAAAGTTAATTTTGAAGCCCCCTGCTTGGCTTTTTCACCCAATTGGAAGGCGATAGTTTGCGCCATCCAACACATGTATTCGGAATTTTTTGGTTCTTGATCCAAACAATGTTGAAAACATTGTTTGGCCTTTTCAAATTTTTCTTGTACGTAATAGGTTCGGCCTTTTTCAAAGGCTTCGTCTGGGGTAAGGCTCTTGAGGTTTGGCACATCAGAGGAAAATGAAGAGGGAGCGATAAAAAACAGGGCTAAAAAAGTCACGAATATCCCTGCCAGTTGAATTTCAACACGTCTGACCATAGAGAGTTACTCCTAATTTATATTTACAGTAGAGGGGTATTATAACATGAACGAATGAAATGACAAACACGTAAATCAAATATAACATGTTTTTTATGAAATATTTGAACCAAAAGAAAATCTAAACCTTGGGTTGTCCTTCTATCGACTTTGCTTTCATGAAATGCTTAGATAACCCATATAGGCAATGGCCTTTGGGTGTGGTGTGGTTTTCAGTGAAATCGAATAAAAATTTGTGAATGAGATATCGATTTGATTCGTACTACTTGTAGAGAGTTTTCTATATAAAAATTTTTCTTTTGGAACTATGAAATAAATGGGGAAGTCAACAGGAAGATGATTTATGAAAATCTGTGATGTCGTTCAATTTTATAGTCCCATTGGCGGGGGAATCCGGCGTTATATTCTCGATAAGGTGCATCATTTTTCCCAGCGGAAAGATGTTGAGCATATCGTGATTATCCCCTCTTTTCAGAATGAAGTGGTAGTGCAAGAGAACTCGAAGTTCTACGAGGTGAAGTCCATAAAAATTCCTGGATCCCTAAGCTACCGCGCGTTGTTGAATCGTGAACGCATCCACAATATCATCCGAAAGGAGCAACCGGACATTTTGGAAGTGGGAGATCCTTACCGGCCGGCCTGGATTTGCCTGGAAGCCTCCAAGCGTTGGGATATACCGGTTATAGCCTTTTATCATTCAGATTTTCCCCGTGCCCTGGGTCGAACCATACACAAATTTTTGGGCCAACGTATTGAAAACAGATTGGCTCCCCGCATTGAATCGTATATTTTGGATCTATACAACCGAATGCAAGCGACCGTTGTGGCTAGCCATCGTTTGGAAGAGCTGCTTACCGGGATCGGCATAAAAAACGTAGTGCGTATTCCATTGGGGACAGATGTTAATGTTTTTCGTCCGGCCGGCGGTTCCATAGAACTTCGCCGGAAACTGGGGATTGATGAACGAACCACATTGCTGCTTTTTGTAGGCCGTTTGGCCCGGGAAAAAAATATTCGATCTTTGCTGGGAATGATGGACGCTCTCAAATCGCGCAAGGAGCAATCTCCCT
>CAZEZQ010000675.1:0-3911 GCA_964516245.1 uncultured bacterium
AGAAACATTCGGGAAAAGAACTCGAGGAAAAAGAAGAGTTAATCGACGAACTGTACCGACAGATCGGAGTGCTGAAGGTCGAATTGGACTGGTTGAAAAAAAAATCTAACGGGTTCAATTGACCAGAGGCGAAAAGGAATCGAACCAATGCATCCCAAGATTTCTATCCGGCGTCAATGTGACCTGCTGGGCTTGCCTCGCTCCACATACTACTATGAACCGCGAGGGGAGACAGCAGAAAATCTTCTGTACATGAAGTTGATCGATCGGCAATATTTGAGCACTCCATTTTACGGGGTCCCTCGGATGACCACACCTCTGAGGAAGCAAGGGTATCAGGTGAACGAAAAACGAATCCGGCGGCTCATGCGGTTGATGGGGCTGGAAGCCGTGTATCCCAAACCTCGCCTGAGCCAGGGGAACGCCGAGCACCGCAAGTACCCGTATTTGCTGCGCGATCTCTCGATTACGCATCCCAACCAAGTGTGGTCAACCGACATCACCTACGTTCCGTTGCCGAATGGATTCTTATACTTGGTGGCGGTGATGGACTGGTACAGCCGCTATGTCTTGTCATGGAGGCTTTCCAACTCGTTGGATGTCACCTTTTGCCTGGAGGCCTTGGAAGAGGCTCTTGACATGGCGAAACCGGAAATTTTCAACACCGACCAAGGGACTCAGTTCACCAGCCTGGAATTTACCGGGCGGTTGGAAAAAGAAGAGATTCAAATCAGCATGGACGGACGCGGCAGGGTGTTTGATAATATCTTTATTGAACGCTTGTGGCGAAGCGTCAAGTACGAAGAAATCTATCTCAAGGAATACAGCTCGGTGGTCGAATGTGCGGAAGGGTTGAAAACCTATTTTTCGTTTTACAATGACCGCCGGTATCACCAGTCACTGGAAGAGAAAACTCCACAAGAGGTGTATTTTGGCGAAAGGAGAGTAGTCGCTTGAAGAGCCCTCTGGTAAAATGCAAGGCAGCCGGTGTAACTCCAGTCGGGCTACGCCCTCCTTCCGTTACACCGGCTACAGAAACTAAGGCTTTGAGAGGCAAATCACTTAATCAAATGAGGCAAGCCACTATCTTAACTTTCTAGCTTTCTTGTCCAAAGGATGGGGAGAGGTTTAGAGAAATTTAGAGACACGTTATGTAAACGAAGTACAATCCAATAATAAAGAAGGAGATTTATAATGAAATACATTCACTTCTATCTTCTAACATACGTTCTGGGATTCATTCTATCTTATCCCAATTTGTGTATCGCTGGTTGGGAAAGAACAGCAGTCACGCTGCCCAATTATGAATCAAGTGAACTGTTTTCAGGGGAACTACATGATGGTTCTATTGTTTGGTCCGGGGGGCGCGGTTGGCATTTTCAAGGACCAACATATCACGAATATGCATTTACATGGTCAAATGCTTATATTGATGCGTGGTCCTGGGAAACGTATCAAGTAGTAATCAATATCAATATAAAAAATATAATTTTTGATGAGACTTATATCTGGAATGGTGGAGATCCACCTACTGATTTCTCATGGGAATGGGCTTTGACTGCTTATTTTGAAGTTGCTTCTTATGCATCAAACCGACTGTCTCTTACTGACACTGCACAAGGAACTTCAAAAATCAAGGGGCGTGTCGTAGTTCCAAACGATTCTTCTTCAACGGAACAAGAGGCATTTGCACGATCCCAGGAAGGTTATTCTGGTATACGAATCCAAATTTTGGGTATTACATTCTTACCGACTGTGGGTGTATCGGCGGCAGATCATGACATATTAGGAACTGCATTGGCAAGTGGTGAAACAAGTGGTGAAGGTCCCTATCATAGAAAAGGGATTGTTGAACAAATTTCAGCAAAATCGGATATCAATGGTGACAATGAATATGCTTCAGCATGGACTGAGGTATGGTTTGGTCTCCCAAACTGAAAGTGAAAAATATTATCAAAAAAGCTATTGTAGAGAAATTCTGCAGCACCTTTCGTTAGATTAACATGTCAAATTCAAATACAAAGAGTAGGCTATAATATGATAGGACATCTAAGATTGAAGGATTTTATGCTTGTGGGAATTCTTTTTTTCTTGATATCATGCATGGATTTTGATTCATCTATACATATAAATATACCTTATTCTCAAATTTTATGCAATAAAATATTGTCAACTGAATTTGTATCACAATCAGATGCATCTATCTTAAACGATCGAATTGTGCACATTTATAATAAACTAGCAAACAACAATGCTGAAATTGCTGTTCAGAAAGGACCCGATGAATGCAATTGGGACAAATTATTAAATAAAGTGGAAGATCAGCTTTATTTTCAGCAAGATATTTTTTTCGCTTCAAAAGAAATATATATCGATAATATCCTTCAAATCACATTAAGAGAATATGCTCTACAAGATTTGGAAAACCGCAAACGAATTTCACAATATAAGCAATATACACATTTTCATGATCGGATAAATTCCAAACTACAATCCTTGTACTCAAAAACAACTTCAAATTCCACTCCTGAATATGAGGAGATCAAGACTAATGATATGTATTCCTTTCATGTTGCTAACGAGATCGATAAGAAAATTCTATTCACTCTAATTGATCTTATAGAAAATACACCTGTCACCATTCCGGATTCAAATGTCAGTAGCATCAATACACTAAATTCGATCTGGACAGAGACATTCTCTGAATCTCAAAATGCGCCGAAAGAAAATTTCGAAATCAAATGGTTGTTACAGAAAAATGATGAAATGTCAAATGATGCATTGGTACATCTTATTCCGGCTACAAAAATATGGATATCCCCCTACCGCCATGAGGTTTTTCTATTTCATGCCATTGATAAATATGCAAACAATCGATATACCCTGACATTTTTCCTATTTGCATATCAGCATACGAAGGACGATGAGAAAAAAACTCTCAGAATAGCTCTCCCAAAAATTACCGTATTTGACACAATTTGGGATAATGTATTTTCTACAATTGATGTACGCCCATTTATAAACTATGGTTCTATGAAAAAAAAGAATCAATCCAAATCATTTCTTGAACTTCTATCTGCAATAAATACAACACATAATAGAAGTGAACAAACAAATGAATTTCATGCCGTTGGATACCGTAAAGAGTCTAACAAACATGAACAAACTTATGTTGTGGCGAAGCAGCCCAATCAAATAAATAGAAAGTGGAAATTCTTTGAAGGTGATTTTTGGCTTCAAGCGATTCGAGATGAATTGACCAAGATACGTTTTGTTGAATTGCCGCAAGCGAAACAACCTTATGAAACTCGAGAAGAAAGAATAGGTATTGGGCCAGGCATATTTAATATACAGATGCATGGCGAACAAGCTTGGTCGTATACTGGAGTGGAAATAACTGCATACTAGTACTCCATGACATTTGATTTTGTTGGTACAAAGGGTAGCATCGGTTACAAGCCGGTGTGTGTTTCGCGAAACTACCACCAATTTCAACTGTCATAGAGTACTAGATTCTATTCGGTTTCTTGAGTTCCTTTTGAAATAAATTATACAATTTGGCATCATAAAAAAACATAAGGGGTCTATCTTCTTGCATTGGATATTTAATCTTGTGTTAGATGAACTGATTGTGGTTAGTTGTTTCTATATTTTTTGGAATACCGAGTCTTTTTGTCAATCCCCCGTTCAATCTTTTCCACAAAATCAGGGAAAATCATTTAGATTCTGGTAGAATCTACAAATCAACCTCCAAATCCACTTTGGCGGAGGCGACGCCTACAACCGTGAGGACTTTATCTTCTACTTCCAACGGTAGTATTCCGGTCACTGGGCACAGGGTGAGGTGAGGGCGCGAGTGCCAAGGGTAAAACGTTGTTTTTTACCCCGCCACGGCGCGTCATGACCTTGAA
>CAZEZQ010000676.1:0-3910 GCA_964516245.1 uncultured bacterium
TTGTGGCCATAACAGAAACGTATAACGTAGTAAGACCGCCAAAACCAGCCCCCCACCATTTGGCGGTCTTACTTGGCTTTCTTACAATCAAGGGGGTATGAGTGCATAACAAGACCTCTCTCAGCTTCTTTCAGCAAGCCGGGGTTGCCCACTTCGCTGGATAACAAAAAAGGCGGCCCGCAGGCCGCCTTTTTCATTCGATTCTATTTCTAAAGCACTAAATACCGTTCTGTATATTACAATATTTAATCGTCGTATTGCGATCGTCTTTGGCGCCCACCCATACAATATCGCCCCGGCTGGCCAGTCCGTTGGATGATTGATATTGAAAATCGGGGATGCCATCCGGGCAATCATGGTAGCGCTGGCCGCCCCAATCGTTGATGCCGTCCGGCCCCCAGCTGTTCAAACGCCAAACATGGCCCCAGCCGTTTGATTTCCAAGTGCCATCATCATTCCAAGCGTTGACGTAATCGTACGCGATCCCCCATTTTTCGAAATCTTCTTTATTGAGTTGCTGCACAAATGGGTCATTGGGGATCGAACTGAGATACGATACCGGGGTCGTCATGCGGTAATAACGAATCACATTGGGGTGAAAAAAATCCCCGCTCCCCGGCACACGCGCCCAACGCCAAACAGGATACGCGCCTTCATCCATTTTGTACATTTCCAACGCGGTACTGATCGCCTTCATATCCGACTGGCTTCTCGCCACCTTCGCCCGCACCTGGGCGTTCAAAAAGTTCGGCACCGCGATGGCCGCCAAAATGCCGATAATGGCAACCACAATAAGAAGTTCAATAAGGGTAAAACCGGCTTTCTTCCTATGCATCCACATCGTGCTTTCCTCCCATATTAATGAATGAATGAACCAATTATACAAATTTAACCGAAAAATCAAAAAAGTCCATAGAGATAATTATTAATTAGAAAATTATATAATTAGTTAATATTCAGTTAGAGCATCCGGTGATTCATAAGTATTTCTTGCAAAACCTCTTGAACCTCTTTCTGAATCATAGGGTTAGCATACCCAACCCAATCCATATTGGTCGTCGTATCAAACGGGCCATCCAAAGGGTCCCCCTTTGAATCGGTAATAATCAACCCTGCTTCTGTCCCGATTAATTGGGTACACAAATCATAGGGATGGGCGCAAAGCCCGATCGGTTTGCCTTCCGATTGAAACCGTTCAAAGAGCGCGGCGCGCAAATCGGCGGTAAAGCGGTAATGGCCCACCAGCAGTTCATACAATTGGCCCCCGGTCGCGAGGTATTGGTCTTCAAACAAATACGCGCGGTTCACAGGCGCATCGGGGAACAGCTTCGCCACCAGTTCCGTCTCGATCGAGGCCAAAACCTCTTTGCCTGGATGAAAAAAACGGCTGATTTGTGCAAATCCCCCATATATACTTTCCGCCGTAGAAGGAGTGGTTTCACAAGCCGTCTTACTGCCGTCGTTCAAATTTTCAACCAGGCGTTTGGTTCCCTGCCCCCGAATCGCCCATAGAATTTCACTCCGGTTGCTAAAAGAAGGCGGCAGCTCAACCATCACCGCCGCTTCAATCTCTTGAAGCCGGGTTTCACTGCCATGATTCGGCGCGGCCCCCGCCAGAAAAAATGCCGAACGTTTGTCATACATAATCTCACGGGTGCCATCGATCGGGTCCATGAGAATACGCCATTGAGCTTCGTCTTCGGCCATCCCCTCAGGAAACACGCACGCCTTGTCTTCAGACACTCCTTCAGCCACCAACACAACACCCCCCAGAATTTCCGCATCGGCAGCCAATTCGCGCGTGATAAGCGGATCGACATCCCGATCAATCTGGTAAATGGTGTCACCCCCGGTTTCTTGATGAATGGAAGAACGTTCCTGCAGGGATTGCTGGTGAAGCGAATGGAGCACCATCTGGCGAATGAGACGGCCCAGTTTAATCAATTGTTGCACAATAATATCGTGATCCATAATGAATAGTACTCTGGATTGAGTTAGGATTCCTGCTTCATTTGTTGGTTATATTCGGTAAAAGCATTCATCAAGGCATCGGCATCGGTGCGATAGGCTAGCAGCTGCATGCCCTTCTTTCGCCATTCATAGAGTTGCACCATATTACCCGTATGTATGCCCGAATATTTCTTGTGCTTCTTACACGCTTCAACCACACGGGCGATGCAGTCGGTAACCTTTGAATCGGTGATTTGCCCAACGATTCCCAATGAGTTTGAAAGATCGTGCGGGCCGATAATCACGCCGTCAATCCCATCGGTCGAAACGATGTCGTCAATATTCTCTACACCTGTTTGGCTTTCCACTTGTGCAATAATCAAACTTTGTTCATTCGATAACCGCATCATTGAAGGCGCATCCAAACGTTGATAATCATTTTGCCCAAGCGCTCCCGCCACGCCGCGTTTACCAATCGGAGTGTATTTGCAGGCATCACGAATTTCACGTGCCTGTTCTCCAGTTTCGGTCATGGGCACCATCACACCGGCAGCCCCAGCATCCATCAACCGGGAGAGAATCGGCGGCACCCGGCCCGGCGGCCGTACAATCGGGGCCAGATTGACACCACGGGCCACACGGATGATATCAGCCACCGTTTCAAATGAGTACACCGAATGTTCCATATCGATAAGCATAAAGTCGTAACCGGCATTGGCAACCATGTTTGCAATGCCGGGATCGCGGTTAAACCGTACCATGGTACCGTAAATGGGGTCGCCATTTTCAAGGCTATCTTGAAGATCTTGAAACATACTTTCCCTCTAGTTGAAAAAGCAGCAGGCCAATCTGCCCCTTTTTTAATGTGTAAATAGTAAAGATGTCAATACATGCTATTTAGCCGCGCATCTGAAGGCGTCATGCGGCGAACTTCAAGCATCTCTTCGGTTGCGGGGTCCCACGCCACACGCTTGCCTGAACGATAAGATATATTGGCAAGATGCGCCGCGGTAATGACTTTATGTCCGGTTTCGACTGGTGAGTTGGGTTCGTTGCGCGATTTGACACAGTCAAGAAAATTGGCCACGTGATCGCCGCCCTCATACGGACGCTCCCAGGTTTCCAACGGTGTTTGCAAGTCGCTCTGGCTAAACACACGAAAGCCATTGCGGTCATCAACCACCATCACCCCTTCAGACCCGTAAAACGCCGCCCCCACATTGTCGTAGCTGTTGATGAATTCCACTGTAAACAATGTAGTGAAATTGCCATAATCGAGCACGGCATGCACAACATCAGGCGTTTGCCAATGGTCAAAATAATGATTGCCGCCGTTGCAGACGACTGTTTCAGGCCCTTCGACATCCATCAACCATTGGTTGACATCCAATTGGTGCGCACCGATGTCGGTAATCAAACCACCGGCATAATCCCAATACCAGCGCCAGGCAAAATAACGGTAGGGGTCAAATGGCCGTTTGTGCGTATCGCCTAAGAAACGGTCCCAATCCAGCCGGCCACGAATTTCGAGATTCGAGGCAAAAGGATCGCCCGCCGACCAGTTGCGGCAATCCCACACCTTCACCCAAACCACTTTGCCCAATTTGCCAGAGCGAATCCATTCACGGCCTTTCAGCCAGTGCTTGCCGCTGCGGCGGTGGTTGCCCACTTGAACCACTTGTTTGGTGGCGCGTACCGCACGGACCATTTCCTGCCCTTCTTCAATGGTTTTGGAGAAAGGCTTTTCAATGTAAGCGTCTTTGCCCGCCTGCACGGTATCGATCAGAATATCATGATGCCAATGATCGGGAGGGGCAATGTAAACCGCATCGATGTCATTGCGATCCAGCAATTTTTCGTGTTCGTAATACATGTCGGGTTTGTGCCCCTCTTCAGAACCCAAATCGGCAGCTTGATTCAATCTCTCTTCGTATACATCACATACAGCGACAATTTTCGC
>CAZEZQ010000677.1:0-3894 GCA_964516245.1 uncultured bacterium
CTAAACTGAACATAAGTGCATTATATTGCTCTTTATACCAAATATGGAGATGACTCATGGCCGAACTCACTTCCAAACAACGTTCTATTTTGGACTACATTCAAGATTACGTGAAGGAGCATGGCTTTCCACCCACGCTGCGCGACATCTGCAAAACGTTTTCGATCAAGTCAACCAATGGCGCCCGCTACCATTTGCACCGCTTGCGCGAGTTTGGTTATTTGGAAATCGACGAAGGCAAATCTCGCGGGGTGCGCATGGTGCATGCAAAAGAAACAGAAACGGTTCCAGCGTCTGCCATGTTTCACAAGCGCAGTTATATGATGCCGGTGCTTGGCAGAATTCCTGCGGGGCCGTTTAACTTGGCCTCTGAAGATTTGCGGGAAGATGAACTTACCGTCGATCCCCACTTTTTCGGCTCGCGAAACGAAACACCCGAACTGTTTGGATTGCGGGTTAAGGGCGATAGCATGATCGATGCCGGAATTTTTGATGGCGATGTGGTGGTGGTGCGGGCGCAAAGCAACGCGAACAACGGCGATATTGTGGTAGCGCGGTTCGAAGAAGAAGCCACGGTCAAACGTTACCGCCAAGGGATCGATGAAGTGGTGCTTGAGCCGGCCAATACCCGGTATGAACCGATCCGCGTGCCCAACCGGGGTGGAAGTGATTTTGGGCAAGATTTTGCCCTCATGGGTGTGGTGGTCGGCTTGATACGCTCGATATAGGGCAATAGCCGCATCGTGTTAGGTGTTGGATTTTTGGTTGTCATTGTCTCCGTTTTCGTTCTCATCACTCAAATCATGAGTATCGATCTCGAGGGGAGATGACATGTGTTCTTGCGGGAGCGAAAACACTTTGTAAAAGCAGAACACCAATAACCCAATCACAATCGCATTGGAAACGATAAAAATTAACCAGCCAAGCGGTTCCATACGCGTCTCCTTTTTAATCTCATTTTACCCCAATCTGACAATACGGCGAAACGACAAATCCAGAAATCAATGATGTCATGTTATATATATAGTAGTACAAGAATCCAACCAACACTCTATGATGATGCAGGCGAAGACACCTGCGCTCCAAAGTTGATGCATTCGAGGACGCCTGCGCTCCAATGATGATGCTGGCGAGGACGCCCACCAAGGCGCGTCTATGGCCTGCGCTCCAAAAAAGACTTTATGCCGGTTTGTCTAATCTAAACTTTCATCACCCATGGCTTTTTGGTAGGCCAGGTGGCGTTTTTTCATGCGCGGCCAGGCCAGGCCTTGGAGAATCACCAAAAAGATAAAAATCACGATCATGGCGAATACGCTGACGGCCTGCAAGCCGCTCCAATATTCAAAATCTTCACCGAAGAAGTTGGTAATCTGCTGATAGATCCAAGAGCCCAAAATGAGAATGAGAAAAATTGGAGTTATGTATGTGATAACAAACCCAAACCATTTGGGGAGGCCCATATCGGCCCCATAAGAAGCCTCGCGAACACCGTTGGCTACTTTGAGAACAAAGATGAAAATACAAATTTCAAACAGCGCCAACAGCGGGATGCCGATATTGGCGGCGTAGGTATCCACTGTATCCATCACGGTTAAGCCGGGTGAAAGAATGACGGCATTTGCGCCAACGAAGGTCAAGATGGCCAGCAAGGTTACCGAGGCGCGGCGATTGAGGCCAAAGCCCTCTTCTAAAAACGCGATGGCAGGCTGAAGCATCGAAAGTGACGAAGTGATGCCGGAGAGAAACAGCAAGAAGTAAAAGCAGGTTCCGAAGATTTGACCCGCAGGCATTTTGTCGAAGATTTGCGGCATGGTGACAAAACCGATGCTGAAGGTGCCCGCTTCGGCTACCGTTTCCATTTGTGACATCCCCAAGAAGACAAAGGCGGCGGGAATGACAATCAATCCACCCAAACAGACTTCACAAAACGCGTTGGTCGAACTGGCGGAAAGGCCGGAGAGCACGACATCATCTTTTTTCGAAAGATAGCTGGAATAGGTCACAATGATACCAAAGCCTACTGACAACGAGAAAAAGATTTGTCCACAGGCTGCCAGCCATACATTCGTATCCAATAATTGTTCCCATCGCGGGTTCCACATGTATCCCAAACCGTTAATCACATTCAAATCTGGGTAATTGGGGTTCGGCATGCCCAAAGTGACCACACGGGCCACCACAAAGATTGCCATGATAAGAAGAATGGGCATGGCAATGCGGCAGAAGCGTTCGATGCCGCGGGAGAGGCCGTAGTAAATCAAATAAAAATTGGCAAAAAAGGTGAACACAAAGAATAAATAGGAATAAGCTTGATTGCTGAAAAACCGGTTGGAGCCTTCTTCGGCATTGCCGGTAAATTCTTGAAAGAATTGCGCGTATAACGATTCACCCCCGGCGGCGTCTTTCAAATTCAAAGCCCCGCTTAATGAAAACCATGTATAGGCCAGGCACCATGATTCGACATATACGTAATACATGTAAATAATTACGGGTATAAACAACCCCAGCGCGCCGAAATAACGAAGCGGCCCACCGCCGGTTAACACACCAAACAATCCGGGTGAAGAGGACAGGCCCGACATGCGGCCGGCCCGGCGGCCCATGATCCATTCTGCCCAACAAATGGGGATCCCCACCAGCAAAAAGGCGAGAAAATAGGGGATCATAAAAGCCCCGCCGCCATTTTGAGCCACCACCCCAGGAAAACGCAAAAAGTTCCCTAAACCAACCGCGCTACCGGCTACGGCGAGTATGACGCCAATTTTGGTTCCCCAATTTTCGCGATACACCAATTCTTTTTTGTCGATATCGGGCATGAATTCCCCTCCATCAAGTTATGGGAGTGTTTTGTAAAATGAAATTACAGTGTTCTAATTAATCAGAAGTAAACCGTAATCCCCCTCACCCTATCCCTTTCTCTGAGGGAGAGGGGATTTTCAAACGAACTATTTCAATGGAAAAAGATGAAAAGTAAAGTTTAATCAAATCTTTATTGAACACAAGATGAAATGGGAGATCAACGCATACCGATAGGAAGCGTGAATTATGAATTTAACCTAGATACGATCTCGATGGCGGTGTGGGCAAGTTTCCGGTTTAAGGATTGGGTTTTTCTTCCTAACGCAATAACTTTTGGCAGATAAAAAGGATTTCGTAAGAGCATGGCAATCGATTTCTGTATTGATGGATAGCCTTGCGCATTCATACAGCGCAAAAGTTGAATGGGCATGTTTTCATCCAACTCATCCGATACCGCTTTGATCCATAAAAAGGGTTCATGGCGCTGGGCGGCATGTTCAGCCACTGCGATCGATTCCATATTGACCAACACCGCTCCCGAACGCCGGTGAAGATCACGCTTTTGGTGCGGGTCAGATACCAATCGTTCGACGCACAACAGCGCCCTGGTTTCAAATTCTTTTTCTATCGGGAATGGGATGTTGAAACCGAATTGTTTCCCACTTAACGAAATGACGCTTGTCCCCATTAAACATTCGCCGCATTTTGCATCGGGAACCAATGAGCCCGCAATGCCGGCCGATATCCAACAATCGACATAATTGATTGAAAATGTGTTTAGAGTTTCGCTCATTCGATTTTGCCCTATACCAGAGGTTAAAACATAGAAACAGACATTTTCAATTTTTTTTGGTCCAATTATGGGAGAGTGGGGGGTAGGAATTTGGAGGTTGTAATGCCGGCATAAAAAAGAAATCTCATTAGGTAAAGCGGCACAAAAAATAATGGTTTTCATAAGTTTCGATCAAATGTATTTAAAGAATTCTAATCTAGAAGAGAATGTAAATTGCTTGCACTCATGATAATGCAGGTGAGAAGTCTGCGTTCATTCATGTAAATGCAGGCGTCTCGCCTGCGCTCATTTAAATGCAGGCG
>CAZEZQ010000678.1:0-3888 GCA_964516245.1 uncultured bacterium
AAAGCCGGGTCCCAGGCAATATCGGCTTACGAACCAGGTCAGATCCGAAAGGAAGCAGCCTTAAGTAATGTCCAGTATGTGTCTGGTGTACCCGGCGATTTCTACTTACGATTCTTAGCAATGCATTCCACTTAAGTCTTCACGTTATGGCATCGAATACTTACATCGTATCTGCCCTGAAGCATCGCCCCACCACTTTTGCCGAAGTCTTGGCGCAAGATCATGTCACCCGTACGCTTAAACACAGTTTAGAGCGCAAAAAAGTTGCGAATGCCTTTTTGTTTGTCGGTCCACGGGGAACAGGCAAAACTACAACAGCGCGAATATTGGCAAAGGCGCTCAATTGCGGCAATCTACAAAATTCAGAGCCTTGCAACACTTGCGAATCGTGCAAATCAATCACCCGGGGGATAAATCCAGATGTGCTTGAAATCGACGCGGCGTCAAACCGCAGCGTCGAAGAAATGGAAGATCTGCGGGAGAATGTTCGCTACACTCCCATGCAGAATACGTATAAAATTTACATCATTGACGAAGTGCACATGCTATCCACCCATGCGCACAACGCCTTTTTGAAAACTCTAGAAGAACCTCCCGCACATGCCAAATTCATTTTGGCGACCACCGAACTCCATAAAATACCCGAAACCATCATTTCGCGATGCCAGCGTTTTCAATTTCGGCGAATTCCCATTCAAATTATTGTCGAACATCGCAAAGCGGTTTTGGCCAAACAAGAAGAAATCGAGATAGCCGACCCATCAGAACAAGACCGCATTCTCTATCATCTCGCCCGTTCGTCTGAAGGCGGGCTGCGGGACGCCTTGGGCCTGCTCGACCAGCTCTTGGCTTTCTGTTCGGGAAAATTAAATCTTTCTGAAGTGCAAAATGTTCTCGGCATTGCCGAGTTTGATATGATTGACTGTTTTATTCAATCGGTCATCCAGAATGATTTGCCCGCACTCTTGCAATATGTTGAGCAGATTGCCAATCAAGGTTTGGAATACAATTGGTTTTTGAAAGAATGCCTGTTGTTTTTGCGCAATCTGGCTGTTGTAAAAGTCTCTCCCAGCAACACTGAATTGCTCGATATGCCCGAAGAATATTGCGAACAACTGAAACAATCTGTCACCAACACCACGCTGGAACAGCTTTTGTATATTACCGATGTGTTTTGGGAAGCCGAATCACGAATGCGGTATTCACCCGACGCTCGCTTGATTCTCGAACTTAGCGCCATCAAAGCGGCCAAAGCCGGCCAAGCAGTGAAAATCGAAGATTTGTTAAAGAAGATGTCAGAAACCGGCTTCGCGAAAGTTCCAAGCAATTCACATGAACCATCACATCCCACTTATGAAGAACCCCATTTCAACACAACTTCTGTGAATCAAAGAACTGCTCAAAGCTCCGAAACGGTGAAACCGTTCCAGCAAGAAAACAACAGTCCAACTCTCCAACAAGAGAATTATCAAGAAACCTTCAAAACCGGCAAAACGGCGGCAAACAATCAAGAGCAGGCAATACCCCAAACACCAAATCAACCACCTATAGCAGACGCCAACTCAATTTCATGGCAGCACATTCTGAAAACAATCGAAGAAAAAAATCCATTTTTATCAGCCGCTCTTCATCCCAGCCGGTTGCTCGATAATGATGGTGAGAACATTAAAATCGCTATTTCACCTCATAATGAACGTTATTTTAAACAGGCAAGAAATAAAAATGCTTTAATTTCAATATTGAATGAACATTTGGGAAAACAATTCACCATACAATTTGAAGTGCAAAACGATTTGGTAGAGGCCGATTCGAGTGAAGAAGAAGTCCAAGCAGCGGCACCCACTCAATCCAAAAAAGAATTAATGGAACAAATACAGCAAAACGAGTCGTTTAGCAAATTAATGACCCAAATTCCAGGACATATCGTAGACATCCAGCCGGAAACTAAACGAAAGAACCAATAATAGGAAGAGAGGATGCATTCACTATGAAGGGATTAGGAAACATAGGCAACATCATGAAACAAGCCCAGCAAATGCAACAGAAAATGGGAGAAATCAAAGATCAGTTGGAAAAAGAAGAAGTTACAGCCTCATCAGGCGGTGGAATGGTGAAAGTCACGATGAATGGCAAGCAAAAAGTCACTTCGATTAAAATTGATCCTGAAGTCGTCAACAAAGAAGACGTTGAAATGTTGGAAGATTTAATCTATTCAGCAGTCAATGAAGCTCAAGACCGTGTCCAAGAGATGGTCAAAGAAAGAATGGGAGAATTGACTGGAGGAATTAACATTCCTGGAATCACCTCATGAAAGATTATGGCAATACAAATCGCGCCCTCTCTTCTTTTCCCGCTCTGGATGCAGTAACGAAAGAACTTTCAAAACTGCCTGGCATCGGTCCAAGAATGGCTCAGAGGCTTACGTTTGCTCTTCTCAAGCGTGATAAACAAGAGAATGAATTATTAATTCTTGCCTTACAAAACCTAAGCAATAATGTTATTCGCTGCTCAAAATGCGGGTTTTACGCCCAAAACGATCCATGCAATATTTGCAGCGGGCAGGACCGCGATCAATCGGTTGTTTGCGTAATCGAACAGCCGCAAGATTTGCTAGCGATAGAGCGAACAGGAAAATACAATGGCTTGTATCATATCTTGGGAGGCGCCCTTTCTCCCATTGATGGTATCGGCCCTGAAGAACTTGGAATCCCAAAATTGTTAAATCGGTTGCAAGAATCTGTTAATGAAATCATCTTGGCAACCAATCCCACTATGGAAGGTGACGCCACTGCACATTATCTGCAAAGTGTGATTAAACCTATGGGTAAAAAGGTCACAAGGATCGCGCGAGGCCTGCCTTCGGGCAGTGATTTGGAATATGCCGATGAAACAACTCTATCCATGGCGCTCACATCCCGCTCAGAAGCGTCTTAATTTATTGAAGTTAAAGAAAGTGAATTCAACAAATCTCTACTGATTATTAAAGAATCGCTTTTATGTAAAAATATGTGATTAATACAAATTTCTCTTGACTTGCCTTAAAATATCTGTAAGCTGATAGTTGGGATGCAGTCTTTATAGTAAGACTGAGATGGGGAGGTATATGGTTTCATGAAACCAGCATTTTCAGCAGTTGAATTGTTGCTAGTCGCCGGCATTTCAGCGATTTTGGTAGCTATTGCTGTACCTGGATATATGGAAGCTAAAGTCAAAGCAGAAGTTGCAGACGTCAATCAAACAATCAAACAAACCCATTACGCATTGATTTCCTACCGGATGGATCACAACAATTTTCCCGAACCACGCACTCGTGGGTCGTTAAAACGCTTAAATCTTAATAATTACATGAACAAAGAACCTATTGACCGCTTCAAAGAAAAATTAGGAGGGTTTGGAGGGCATTATTCTGAGCCCTATCTTGGTTATAGTTATCTAGAACCTCAATATACAATGCATTCCAAAATTTTTGCCCGCATAAAAAGTGGTTACAACATCACTGTCAATTCCGAACAAAATCAGGGACCCTGGTATTTGAAAAGCATCGGCCCCGACCAGACCGATTATCTGGATGAAGGCGGTGGAAGGAGCTCAAACATTGCGAATTATTTGTTGGATTATGACCCAACGAATGGGACCTTCAGCCTGGGTGAAATCATTCAGGTAGGGCAAAATTAAAAAATAACGCACAAATTCCTTATAGAAATTAAGAAGACCGCTTATTCTAATAGAGCGGTCTTTTTTTATGACGATACTGTAAAAAGTAGATTCAGCAATTTGTATTACCATATTTTGGAGCGTAGGCGTCTTGCCTGCATCTACATAAAGTGCAGGCCTCTTGCCTGCATCTACATAAAGTGCAGGCGTCTTGCCTGCATCTACATAAAGTGC
>CAZEZQ010000679.1:0-1440 GCA_964516245.1 uncultured bacterium
GGAGAGGGGAGGCGACTCGTGGGTGAAGGCGATGGTGGTGTTGCGAATGGGGTCATGGGTATTCGGGTCGGCCCGCAGCAGCATGATCTTTTCGTCATCGCTGTGGTTGTAACCAAAAGCGTTTCCTACTGTAATTTCAACTTCATCAAAAGCCGCTTCTACCGCGCCCGCTTCGGGGCTGTTCTCACCGTAAAGGTCTTCGGCGGCCGCAATCGCCCCACGTCGATAATCAATAAACTGGGCAAAGGGCGTTAATTCTTGTACCAAGGTTCGATACAGTATCTGTTCGGTTTTCTCTCGGCCGATTCCATCTGGACCTTCCGCCAACCAATAGGCCATGCGGTTGAGGATCCCCGAATTGATATGTACTCCGCCGTAATCGCCTTCGTATGTATTGGGTAAATTTTCAAAATCTGAAAACGTTGTTGGCTGAGTGGCTAATACATCAGGATTGGAGGGGGTCTGCATATCGCGCAAACCGGCACGGCCGGTGGTTACGTCTTCGGCAATAAACCAGTCGTCACGGTCGACCATGACGGCAAACAAGTCGGCGTAATGTTCGTTAATCGCCCCACTTTGGTTTTCGTACACCAAATTCGCTGAATGATTGATGACGCCGTGGGTTAATTCATGAGCGGTCACATCGAGGGCTTTGGGTAAATCTTGAAAGAAGGTTGAGCCGTCTCCAAAAACCATGGCCCGCAGCCCTGGATTCCAATACGCATTGTCACGGCCGCCATTCTCAAATGTTGCGTGAATAACACCAACAATGTTCATCCCTTGGCCGTCAATCGATTGGCGATCGAAGGTTGTGCGGTAATAGTCTTCTACAATGCCGAAATTCCGCATAACACTGACGGCGGTGGGGTCCCACTGGTTCATGTCGGTTGAAGTGACAATTGGAGCTGAGAATTGCCCGCTGTTCATCTGTTCGAAACTCGCATCCCGAATGACCAGGGCTCCTTCAATTTTGTCCAAATCAGGAGGTTGAGAGGTTGAATCGTATATGGGTTTGCTGGTATCAATCGCGTAATAAAGTTTGTTGAATTCAAACGCCGGCATATCTTGCATCGTATGATCCAAATCATGCGAATGCCCTAGCTTGGCCTGGCTGCAAACCGAATTGGCCCGGTGAACGATACTGCCATCGTTGGTGGAAATATAGATGTGCCAGTGTTGGTTCCAATCTGAGATGACTTCTACATCGTAGCTCATCACCGGCGCGCGGTTTGGGGACCAGAAAATGATTTGCTGAGATTTTATTGGGGCAAGGGGTTGCACTGGATTGTCAAATGTTTGTTTCGCCAATGCGATTGCTTGTTCTTTGCTAATTGCATTTTGCGGTTCTGGCATTTCTGACGGGGTTGGCGCATAGACACCTGATATACGGACCGGTTCGTTGTTGGGATCAAAATGCACTCCAACTTGCGCCCCCCGCAC
>CAZEZQ010000679.1:1450-2706 GCA_964516245.1 uncultured bacterium
TGGGATATTTCTATACATTTGCTGCAGTTTGACATGCGTCATTCCCAAAGCATCTTTCGCCACTTTGTTTGTAGCAAATTCTTCTGAGGGAGCATCGATATTCATTACAGGCGCGATGGCATCTGTTAAAGCCAGCGCCATGCCGGCAAAGTCGCCTTGTTGCCTGGCTTGTTGATATGGTTGTGAGTCTTCAACCAAACGGCTTAATTTTCCATCCAAATAACGCAGTGTGCGTGAGACCTTGTCCATCTCAAGTTGAGCGCCGTCACCCAATAAATCCAACACTTTATTAATTTCTTGTTGTTGGGCGGGGTCTGTAACCGTTTGTCCATCACCGCGGGGTTTGGCGCCCATGATTTGATGCGATTGATGGGGCAAGCGGTTATTCAATTTTTGAATTGAATTTTTGATTTGACTGGCGGTTTGTTTTATCTTTGTTGTGGGTACATTCTGTGAAGGTTGAGGAACCGGTTTCGTTTGATTTGTTGGTGTTGGTTTTGCAAAAGACTCTGCTGGATGATTGTTCGAAGAATTCTGTTTGTTATTGGATTGAATGCTAGTCTCTGGCCGGTTGGCAATTTGAATCAGTGTAGAGTTTTGATTGGATTCTTTTGATATTTGGGTTGATGGAGTTGGAAGATTGGTAATGAAAGCCAGTACTGTAACTACAGATATAAGGAATATTCCGAGTGTAACTGGTATGAATATGTGTTTGAAATTTTTCATATTCTAATTGTTTAACACTTCCTGTATTACTGGCTCCCGGTGATGGTTTTTATTCTCTTGTTAATCAAAGTGTTGCAAAACACATTGGAACTCGATAAATCAGCTGGTTTGAATCATCTAATGTTGATGGATTTCGTAAGCATTTTGTGGGATTCAGTAAAAATATATGTTAAGGATGTTCTAATATGTCAAAAATAATCCCATTTTGCTAAAATCCATTTTCATTATTTCTAATGTGAGAAAACCATTAATTCATTAACATTAAGAGCAAAATTTATTCCACGCACATATACTTTAACGAATTAACATCATTAATTATCATAATGTAATGAATTATTATAATTTATTCTTATAATTTGTTGAAAAAATTTGGAATTTTGATGTATTTGGAGTTGAAATTATCAAAATTGAAAAAAAATTAACTATCACTCATTGCCGGTATTGAGTATCATTTAATGATAATCCCCAAATAATTTTTGTAATTATTTATAAATAATTGTAAATTGAATCGAAAAAGTTTCATTTTTTGA
>CAZEZQ010000679.1:2716-3881 GCA_964516245.1 uncultured bacterium
ATCTTTGGTTGGGTTTTATCAAACATTCAGATCCCCCCAGAACCTGCGGTTCTTACCCCCCTTTGGAAGGGGGGCCAAACAACTCCAACTCCAACTCCAAATTCAACTTCAACTTCAACTTCAACTTCAACTTCAACTTCAAATTCTTTTTTAATTCACATACCTGACGTTCCGGCAAAAAGTAAATACGGCATTTTGTTGTACCACATCTTGGAGCGCAGGCGGCCCGCTTGCTCTATATATAGTTGCAGGTGAGGACCATGCGTTATATATAGTTGCAGGCGAGGACGCCTGCGCTCCAAAAATAAATTTTGCTGGATCGTCATACCTGATTGATCTTTCCAAAACGTTCTTTTCCAAGCCCCCATTATCAAGGGGGGTGGGGGGGCCGGACCGATCATTCAAGGTTTGATAGGCTGCAAGAAAATTGAAATATCCAGCGCTTATCTTGAATATGGTATAAAATGGGGTACATTGTTGTATATACTTACCGTTAGGTAAATAAGATGAATGCAGTCAATATCAGTTCTGACACCACCCAAGATACCCGGTCTCATATCGCGGTAGTGGCGACGCGACTATTTGCGGAGAGGGGATTTCATGGAACCAGCATCCGTGAAATAGTGGAGGCTTCTGGGGTGACCAAGCCTGTTTTGTATTATTACTTCAAAAACAAAGAATCTTTGTATGCAACTTTAATTGAAGAAGCCTATGAAACCATGCTCGGCGCATTGCAAGAAGCCATAGAACCCCCAAATGATTTTCTCGAACGTTTGCGGAATATCATTCATCTCTACTTTCATTACAGTTCAAGGGATGTGAATATCATTCGGCTGATATTTGGAGCTCTTTTTGGCCCGCGTGAGAATGCCCCTAAAACCCAGATCATCGAATTTGAAGAAAAACATCTCGCCATTTTGTCTAAATTTTTTCAAGAGGGGATGGATAAAAATATTATTGTGCCCCGTGAGATTGAACCGGTAATTCTGCATTTTTTAGGTTCGATCAATATTTACTTGATTGTTTTCATATTGGATGAAGAAGGGCTCACCGAAGAAGCGGAACAAAACATCTTGGACTTGGTACCCACGGAATCGAGGTCAAATAAGAACCGTATGGTACGCCGAATTTTCTTATACATTCTATTACTTGCCTTTTTTTCCAG
>CAZEZQ010000680.1:0-3880 GCA_964516245.1 uncultured bacterium
GGAAAAAGAACAATCCCCCCCATTCCCAATGGTTGGATTGATGGAAACCACGCGCAAAAAAGGCGAATAACAATACCATGAATGAAAAGACAAACGGCATGACCAACAAGTGGGCATGGAAATCCATAAACAGATGAGTCCAATAGGGGAACTCAGTGGCGGCGGTAAAAACTGGAATCACATTATGAGCCGCATCCCAAAAGGCCAGGTTATAGTTCCAATTTTGCATTTGTTGAAGAGTTTGCTCTGAGGCAAGGCCCAAATACGCCGTGACTGATATGGCCATCATTTTGAGTACTGCCCCGGCACCAAATATGAATTCTTGCAGCCCGATCCCCACTTTCTGCAATTCATGGCGAAGCAAAAAGATGTAACTGAAGATATGCCCGGCGAAGACACTCAAATAGGCAGCCAATACGCTAATGAATGTCCGCTGGCACAATGCATAGGTTAGTGAAAAAATCCCGATGCCCGTGAGCGCTGTGATGTATGGCCCGGCAATGTTGAACAAATAACTGGCCGGGATATCCAAAAAGCGTCCGATGATAGCGAACAGCGCATGGCCGTAGTAATAATAGTTAATGCCGAAACTGGAGATCCAGGGGTCTTCGGGAGGGAAAAACGCAGTGCGGTACACGGCGTTTAAAAACGACATGTTCATGGGTTTTTCGCCCCATATGGCGGAGGGGTGATATACTTTTATTGCCAAAAAGACAAACCACAGCGCCAGGAACAATACTTCCATCCCCAACAGCAAGCGCCATTGGGTTCGGATGTAATTGAGAAAAGCGCTGCAATTCACCCATCCCACGAATATTGTGATTCCCAAGAGCAGCAAAAACACACAGAACATTTGGATGAACGTAAGTGGGAAGAGATGGTATGAAGCGAGCACCCAGCAGATCCAAGAAAACAGCGCGATGCCCACTGTTTTGGAGATGCCGTATCCCCGGTCTGGCAATTTCAAACAGAGTGGGAAGAGCAACACAAACGCCATCCAGCCGAGTATCTGGGTGAAGAGCCACCATGAGACCACCGGCGCATGCGGCGGTTGGTAATAGACTGGTTCTTGATCTTGCAGCTGGAGAATTTCGCTCTTTGTGATGTTCCGTATCCAATCCGGTGGATTGGTGATGATGGTTTCATAATGTTCTTGTTCAAATTCATTGGTTTTTTCGAAGATAATCACTTTGGGGTGGTCGTAGATGCGCGCGGTTTCGTCTTCTTTGTCTACCCGAAATTCCCACCACAAGAATTGGGGTGGATTGGTGATCACCTTCTTTACCCGAAAGCCAAGATGTTCGGCAAACAGGCATCGTAAAAATTGATTGGTGATAGGAAAATTATCAGGATTTTGAAAGGTGGTGCCATACCCGCGCTTGCTGGGGAACACGATGTAATCGTTAAACATGAGTTGTTCAGCAAAATACTGCGCCCGCCGTTCAGGATTTTGAAATTCATTGTAATCCAAAAGGTGAATATTGATTTGCCGCGCAATAGGGACACCAAAACCTTCATCCACGCTATTGGTGGCAATGCGGGAGCCTTGTGGCGCGTTTTCTTGAAGGTACATTCGTGTTTGTACTAGGGTATGGGGAACGTTGTAGATTCCCACATACGAACAACCGTAAATCAGACCGCATACAATCGCCAAACCACCGAGGGCTGCACCGCCATATTTTATTAGACGGAGTCCATAGCATGGTTTCCATTCTTGCATTGAAGAGGGGATGCTTGTGGGCATCCGGACGATATCAGCCAAAAAGCGGGCGCCCAAGACCATCATCACAGGCAGGATGGAATCCAAATAGCGGGGAAAATTGCTATGGAACGTGCTGTACAACACAAAACTGGGGATGACCCAAAATGCCAGCACGATATCTTCACGGCTTGGTTTTATAAACAAGCGAATCAATGTGTATAAGCAACCGCCAATAACCCAAAAAGCGGTAAACCAATCAAGTGAGGGGTAGAACAAATTGTCTACCAGATAGAACAGGCCGGTGTGGTTGTATTGCTGAGTGTAAAACACAGGGCGTTCACCTGTGGTGTGAAATTCAGCCTGGACGGCAAGGTCATTGGCGAATTGGGCAGAATCATAAAACGCCATGGGTTCGCCAACGAAAAAGGCGAACAAACCAATGGGAATCGCGATCAAAAGCCAGATCCAGGGTTTATACAAATGCACCAATGGTTTGAACCAACCGGTCCGGCCGGCATGAAAATGGTTGCGCCAGCGCAAAAGAAAAACGGAAGCGAACAAGATCACAAGAACCAACGCGGCAAATACCCATTTCCAGCCCCAATAAAAATCACGAAACTGGGCTAGGGTAATATGAAAACGTGGGTCAAGCGAACTGGCGGCTTTGAAGAAATGCAGGGTAACCAATGCTAATAATGCTACCCAAACGGTGTTGATCCATCGCCCTGCCCGTCCGTGTTCTTTATTGCCCCAGGTCGCTGCGGCATGGGCAACCAGCAGAATGCCCGGCAAGGTGATGCCGCTCCATTTGGTTGAGATGGCGAATCCGGTTGCGATTGCCCCCAATACATACCAGCGCAATCTGGCGGTTTGGCTGATTTTTAAGAAAGCGTAAACCGCGAGCGTGGTCCAAAACCCGACGAAAACATCCACAGTGGCAAAGTGGCTGGTTTGAACGTGCAGCATGGCTGTCGCTAAGAATAATGCCGCCACTAGCCCCACCCAGCGATTGTAGGCATCCCGGCCGATGAGATAAGCGAAGAGTACTGAAAGCGAACCGGCCCAGGCGGTCATAATTCGGCCCGTTAATAGAATGGAGGCATTGCGGGGGTCGTATTGGGAGAAATCGTTGATGGCTGTGGGGAAGAACACCATCAACAATAGCCCGATGAAGGGCATGATCATGGCGGGGAAGAAGAACAAGAGGGGGCGTGTGTCTTCATACCACGGTTTTTTCTCGGGCACATTCTTGATGAAATCACGGCGTATCGCGAGAAATAGGCGAAAACCGAGGATAAACGAAAGGAGTATCAAAATGATGCTGAGGGTATCAAAAAAACCAAGAAAATGCCACTCACCCGGACCTGTGGCCTGGCTGGCGAGATAGTGTCGGTAGAGCAAGTACAAATAGATGGAAAAGGTACCGTAATTGTAATTGACAGGACGTAGTCCGGGTTTTTCAGGGCCGCCTTCGAGATTTCTCTGCTCTAGCAGTTCCACTTGCTCCCAAAATGGCAGTTTTTGTTCTTCTTCCGTTACCCATTTCAATTCGACCACATTGGCGCAGCTTTCATAATGCCGTTCATCGGGGTGCGGGGAGCCGACTTGGTCTTTGAATGCCCAATCAATGCCATAAAGGCGCAAAAATAGAGCTAACGCAAATATTAATAATAGGCCAAATGCGGAGAGAATACGTTGTGTGGCTGCGTTCATAAGCAATTTTTCAATAGCCATATCCCAGGCATGGTTTTAGTATGGTGACTCGCTATTCCATTTCATAACGGACTGTATTACTGTATCGCAACCAGTACATTTCGAAAACCATTCAACTGCATGATTTCAGGCAGGTTGCGCCGTGAAAAACAATGATATTCATGAAGCCGTTGGTATCCTACGGCAAGATATAAAAAAATGGAAGACTCCAGCCGTGACCATAGTGGCGGGGTCGCGCGATGCGTTTCATGTGCTGATTTCGTGTATCCTCAGTTTGCGCACCAAAGATGAAACCACCGCTGCCGCGTTTGCGCGGCTTAAAAAGCGGGCCCGAACTCCCAACGGGATGCTGAATCTCTCACAGGTAGAGTTGGCTCAAATCATTTACCCGGTGGGTTTTTACAATCAAAAGGCCAAAACCATCCACGAAATTTGCCGCAAATTGTTGGATGAATATGATGGGCA
>CAZEZQ010000681.1:0-3870 GCA_964516245.1 uncultured bacterium
GTGTTTCTGGCCATGGCGTTTCTGGAGATGGCTCAATGGCTGTAAAAAGAATCAGCGGGCCGCTGGTGGTCCTGGTATTCTGGATCGGTGCACTGGCATGGCTGGTGCATGATGATCAGTATCAATTGTTTCTGGCCCCGAGGTTCGGTTTTTTGATCTACATCAGCCTGGGGGCCTGTGCGGTCTTCTGCATCAGCCTGCTGGCAGAACCGCCGGGTTCTGGAAAAGACCAGCTCATCAAAGGCATGATTCTGCTGCTGCCCATTGTATTCATGGGTGCGGCAGGTGACAATACCCTGGGCAGCTTTGCCCTTTCCAAACGGTCTGTGGCAACAATGGTTCAAAAAGACAGTGACACCGGCCCGGTGCAGGACCTGGATGCCAAAACAGCCCGGGAACCGGACAAAGATGAAACACTGGAGATATCCATAGCCCGGCTGGTGCGGAACTGGGACCGGTATAATGGCCGGCAGATCCGTGTGGAGGGCCTGTTTTCCAAAACCATTGAAGGCCATGATCACCTGGCGGCCGTATTCCGGTATTTTATCACCTGTTGTGTGGCAGATGCCATGCCTGTGGGGGTTTTTCTGGCCAGCCCGGCAGATATCGACCTTGCGGACAATGACTGGGTCCGGATCACCGGCCGGGTCAATATGAAACAGCTGGATGGATATGATATCATTTTCATGGAAACCCCGAAGATCGAAAAAACAGACAAACCCGCTAAAAACGCTGCCTATATATTTGATTGAGACCAACCCTGTAACGTCCCAAACCTCCATGTTGTGACTATCTGATGATCGGCAATTTCTTTTTATGCCAACCAACTATACCCCGCTTAAGATTCATTATTTCTTTGAACCCGGAATCAATTAATATCTTTGAAGCAACCGTACTGCGGTTACCTGTCGCACAATAAATTAGAACAGGTCCATTTTTGTAAATATCGAGTTGTTTAAGCTGTGATTGAAGGACTTGGATGGGAATTAATTTTGAATTTTTTATGTGCCCAGACTTATATTCCTGAGGGGTTCTGACATCAAGAATCAATGGGTTCCTATCTTTGATGAATTTCTTGGCTTCTTTGGCAGTTAGTGCTTTGTAGCTTGGCTGATCATATTCAAATACGGTGATCGTACCTTTAATAGTATCAATTGTGTAAGGGAAATCACCAACTTTTTTCATTTTGATGTATGAAGTGGTTTTTAAATCCTTTCTCAGTTTTTTTCGTTCTTCAAGTGTCGGGATTACAATTTCAGCTTCCTTAAACACTCCAGGCAGCTCGAATTTAATATAGTCACCACGATAAACATGAAAATCTTGAACTTCTTGTTGCGTTTCTAACGTTAATACTCTGTATCCGTTTTTAATTATACCATCGATATTAACGGAAGAAAAAGAGAGATTCACTGTTCCCCAAACCGCTAAAAGAATTGCTATCATTACTGAAGATGCCACGACTGTTCCTGCTGTCGTAAGCGAAGTTTTGATAAATTCTCTTCTTGATAAATCTGCTTTCATTCTTGTTTCTACCTCTTACTAATATTTTGGTGTTTGCCGGAGACTGGCTGCTTTTATATGTTCATAAATATCAATAGGGCCCGTCTGGTTGTTTTCAGCGATTTTTTTATAGTCTCGCTATCGACTGCTTGTATTTCAACCTTGAAAAGGTCCCGGAGAAGGGTCTTGATGTTCAAATTAAACTGGGCACATAGGTCGGCCAAAGTCATATTACCGGATTTCATTTTTAAAACTACTCCTTGGCGCCTGGATCACAATAGATTCGATAAAGCGCTTCAAGTACGGTTGTTACAGATTGGCTTTTAAGACGGTAGTAAATCACCTGGCTTTCACGTCGTGTGTTGACAAGGCCTGCCTGTCTCAAACCAGCCAGGTGCTGGGACAAGGCAGACTGGCTTAAAGGGATAGCCTGATTAAGTTCGCTAACCGGGCATTCCCCCCTCATCAGGTGACACAGAACCATTAGCCGACTGGGATGGCTCATGGACTTAAGTAATTTTGAAGCCTTCTCCGCATTTTTTTCCAGTTTTTGCGAATCAATTTCTTCCATAATTTTGCTCATACATTATATTAAATTTATCTAAATTAGAATAATCTAATATTTATTTTTTGTCAAGACAGAATTCAAACAACGATAGAATCTGGACTGAGAAAATATTTGAAACTACCTGTTATGGTTTTTTATTTTGGAATGACTTTTTGCAAGTTTTTAACACAAGGACCTGTAGGTCAACAGACATGTGTAATCCCCTGTATCAACAGCGTTGCCTTTTTTAAATCCGTGTCCCAGGACCAGATCATCCACTTCTTTTTCCGACAGCCGGATATGTGCACAGTAAATCCGGGTTATCGCTTTCGCTAATCCAATTTTTTAGCGACGTAGACACCATAGCTGTAAAGGAAGTCCACCGCTGTAAAATGGGCATTCAATAGACGAGCAAGCATTAGGGTAGATGCTCCTGTTCCACAACCTATATCGGCAATCTTTAGTAACGCAGTCCGGTCTATCAGGGTGAGACTAAGAGCCTTTTCCGTTTCTGCATCACCTCCTGGCCCCTGACGGTTTGCATCTTTGTGAAGGTCTATCAAGAGTTGATAATCTTCCATTTGACCGTCACCGGCGGCAGCTGTTCCGTGCGGTAACTCCCGGTGAGCAGGTTATAGGTGGTCTGGCTGATGATGATATCAACCCCGTAGTCTTTTGTCAGCCCTTCCAGGCGGGATGCCGTGTTCACCGTATCTCCCACCAGGGCATAGGACATTTTTTCAGGGCTGCCGATATTACCGGCCACCTCGCCCATCTCGTCATTGGACAGAATGGGAACCCGGGTATTCAGGTCATTGTTTTCCACCGATTGAATGGCCGCCCGGATATGTTCCAGGGGCACTGACACGGCTTTGGCCAGCAGGTATGCCACAATACAGGCAATGACGATTAAATCCAGGGAAATGAACAGCAGTTGCCAGAACAGGGAGTTCATGATCCGGCTGCGGGTGACGGCATCGGTCATGTGAATCTGCTGGATGGCAGATGAGATGGTCGTACCCAGCACGGGCAGCGGTATAAAAGCAATGCCCAGGATCCCCAGCAGAAACCGTTTCTGTACGCTGATCCGAAAGACGTGCGTGACACCATGTCCTTTATTTTTCTATGAATACCTGTATCAGCCGGTTTTCAATAGTCTTGAGCACGTCATCATCATTGTCGATAATCCCGATGTCCGTATTGATCTGGAATGCAATTGTAACCCCATATTCAGGATAATGCCGCAGGCTTGATACATATCCCGGAATTCAGCCGGCATGCCCGTAAACGGAACCAAAGGGGCCGCTGGAATTATCCAGTATAAAATCGACAAGACGCTCGGGTGGAAAAGGGTTGTCGGTTTTCTGCCAGGTGGTTGCAAAGGCTTCAGCAAAGGTGTTTATGTGCACATGATCAGGTATGCCTGCACTGTGTGTGAGCAGATGGGCGCCATTCTTCGTTGAAGCAAAGGCAGGGCCAGCCCTCGCCAGCCCATCTCTTCGATAGGCCCCTTGATGGCCATGAAAAACAGTGCCGACAGATAAGCGGTGACCGATGCAAACGGGAACAGCGTGTCCAGGGCACCTGGTTTGAACAGGGCCCCAAGATAGAACACCGGCGGCACGATAAGGATCAACATGACATACCAGTAGATGGATGCCCGCCATAACAGCAGCCGGGAAAGAAAAAGCCGCATGCCTTGAGTTTTGTATCGATAGAAAATCAAAACCAACGTCGAGATGGCGGGTGCATAAACGGCCATATAAAACAGCGGGTGCTGGCCCGTAAGGTTGCCAAACAAATGGACCATCGTCTCAGATGCA
>CAZEZQ010000682.1:0-3869 GCA_964516245.1 uncultured bacterium
CGCCCTCCCCAATGGATATTGATTTACAAAATTTCAAATATTTTTGGTTAGATTTTTGCCAGATTGCCTCTCTGGTTCAATTGGATAAACTGGTTCACTGGGATGAAGCCTGCATGGCCATATCTTCTAAGAACATCCGTATGGTGGCTTCCTCCCGCAAATCATCAATCCATTCACGCGTTTTTTTGTCCCATTTCATTTTGAACACTTGATCTTCAAGGGTGTTTTTCTGGAGAACTTTTACCACATGATACCCCAATTTGGTTCGAATGGGTTCTGAAATCGCCCCCCGGTTGAGTTCGAACAGCTGATCGAATTCCGGCAGGTATTCTCCTTTTTGAAATGGAGGCAATTGGCCGCCTCGGTTTTTGGATTCAACATGTTCGGAATATTGTTGAGCCAATTGCGCAAAATTGGCGCCTGTACGCGCTTGATCGGCAATTTCACGCGCCAAAGCCAGCGTTTTTTGTTCTTCTTCTTGGCTGGCATTTTCGGGGATGCGCAGCAATATATGCGCGATTTGAATCGCGCCGGTGGGGTCGAAATCAGGGTTTTCTTCTTTGAATTGTTGTATTTCTTCTGCTGTTGGTGGTTCGACCATATTGCGCGTAATGCGGGGAAGTACATTTTCTTGGATGTATTTTTTTCGCAAATTTCTTCGAATGTTGGCGCGCAAATCTTCCCAACTCATCCCTCTTTCTTGTTCGACACTTTTCAACTGCTGGGGGGTGCTGTATTTGCTTTGCTCTTTTTCTAACAATTGACTGGTCTGTTGCTCTACAATTTGGCGGATATTTTCTTTTTCAGAGGCAGACAAATTTTTATTGATATATTGCATAATTAACAATTCATCGATTAACTGACGGATAATAAGATCGTGCGAGCGGTTGTATTGGTCTTGGCTCATACGGGAAATCTGTTCTTGTGTATACAGATTGCGAAAATATTGTTCGAATTCGGTGACGAATATAGGTTCGTCGTTAACCGTGGCAATCACTCGATCGAATGGTTCGGCAGCCATGAAAACAGGCAGAAGCAAAATAATAAATCCAAAATAAGATAATTTCATGAATAGGAAACCTCATACTAGCATTAATTGATGGTTTACGGGCAATTTTTCGAATTTTTTATTATAACACAGATCACGGTGAAATTCGTGTGGGAGAAAAAAAAAGATTGCGCCTCAGTCGAAACGCAATCTTTCTTGTTGTTGGGAATGGAAGAGTGGCGGTCTAATATTGAAATTATGACTTTGCTTTTGAAATGATTTTTTCAATTTGCTCTAACTCGTTATTGCTGGGATGCACCGTATTCACAAGAGTTTCAACCAAATTCATTATATCGTTATCGAAAAATACACGTAAAATATACTGAATTGATTTTTGTTGCTCTTGTTCTTTTGTTGTGTTGGGGATGTAATAATAGGTTCTACCGATTTGCTCGTGACTCAACGCTCCCTTGCTTTCCAAAAATTTCAGCATGGTAGCAATCGATGTATATGCCCCCGCATCCTCTCCGCCCATATCATCGCGGATCTGTTTTACGGAGGCGCGTCCTAATTTCCACACCGCATTCATGACTTCCAATTCCCGTTCTGAAAAGATCTTTGCGCGTCTCCTTGCCATGGTTCTTACACTCCAATCTAATAAGTATTCTACTTCAAATATTCATATGAATTCTTCGTTAAATTATTAACGGAATTCAAGTGTAATATTTGTAAGAATAACTTAGAACGAAAGAATGGCAAGGGAAAAATGTAAAGTTATCAAATTGAGAATTTTTAATCTTAAAAATTATATTACGTAAAATCGGTTATGTATTAAATTGTTGTAATGTGTTAATTGTTTAATGTGTAAATGGCCATTTAATCCCACTTTGTGCACATGTTACAATCTGGTTGTAATAGTAATCCCAATATCTATCTTTATCTTGCCATATCAAGGTAGGTTTTGTTGCCCAGCTGCTTGGATAGCAAAATGCGCCAATAAATTGTACTGAAAACGCATAAATTAACATAGTTATAAATACACTTGTTATGAATCTGGATTGACGAATAAATGGACAAGTTACGGATAAATACATCATTAAGAATGGGTAGGTCTCAATTTGATATCTTGGACCGTAATGGGAGTTCCCTCCCCACCATACGGAATATTTAGAAAATAGCAGCAACATGACTATTGGAATGGGAATCGTCCACGCAAGTATACGCCAGCAAGGTTCTTTCTTTTTCCAAATCAAAACTATCCCTAAAAATGAGAAAATGAGAAAAGGGCTGAAAATAAATATCCCCCGGCTGGGGCTGATGAGTTGCCCTGGAAGCCCCACCCAGAGTGGAGTTGACCATGAATCTTCCTTGACCCGGTCCAACTCCCAATGGAGGGAATGCAAAACGACATCTCCCCCTTTCCACGAATCAAATAAAATAATGTTGTAACTGAGCAAGAGGACAGTTAACAGAATGGCCGGAGTAATAAAATAAATCGATTGTTTTTTGTACCTGATTAGAAAGATCAAACACAACCAAGCCACTCCTACGCCATTTACAGTCCGGCATAATAGGGCGCATCCCGTGGCTATACCACTCAATATGAGGCAGCGGTTTTGCTGGGTGCGCTTATCGCTTTGTTGCAGCAAAACGATGAAATACAATGCCAGCGTCCACCATAACACGCTGGGCCCGTGTTGCCATAAACTTTGTGAAGCAATGGGCCAGAGCGCGGTTCCCAGCCCATAAGCATACGCCAATACCAAGGCGCCGTTTTTTGCGATTAGGCGTCTCAATGTCAAATACATGAAATAGACAGAAAGCGAAGTGAATATCGCACCACAGAGTTTGGCCAGATATCTCCATACCAAATCACCATCCCCTTTTTCAAGCATGCCCATCCATACAAATGGGGCAAATATAGGAGACGCCATAATGCCGGGAAACACAGGATAATTTGATACAATACGGCCCTTCTGTTCGGATACATAATAAGGCAGATTATGATAGGGGATGTATTCTTGGAGGTCGTCTAAGAACACAGTGCCGTGTTTTACGAAATTAACGGCTACAAACACTGTGGGAACCGGATCGCCGCTGCTAATTTCACGTCCGTTCGACATGTAGATCAAAAAGGGGACGAAAAAAATCAGCAGGTGATGAGAGTGAAATGTATCAAAAATGGATTGGATCCATCTCGTGATTCGTCTGAACATAAGAATTTCGCTTTTTTATATTCTTTTCTAGTTGTATAATATAATTGATCGATAATTAAGATAGCATAGAAAAATAATTCGTAACTGGGATGTAACCGGCAAAGGTTCAGTCCGTTAATGAATAGAAAAAAACAGTCTTTGACGACGCGTGATAGAAAGGAGTGTAATTCAATGAAACGAATTGGAGTATTCACACTAGCGGCCGCTCTCGCTCTCTCTTTGGCGGGATGTACGGCTGCACAGAAAGGCGCAGCCGGCGGGGGCGCTCTCGGTGCTGTAACGGGACAAATTCTTGGTGGAGACACCGAATCGACTTTAATTGGCGCAGGAGCGGGCGCTCTTGGCGGCGCTTTGTTGAACGATCATGTCGATCAGCAAAAACGGCAGTCATACGAACAAGGCTACCAACGAGGGCAACAGCAATCTTATCAAAGCTCTACACCGAGCAGTGAAACCAAACCAACACCTTATTACAATACTGCACCGCGGTAAAAAACAAGCGCTATAAAAACCAAAACACCCGGCAGAGTGAACTCTCTACCGGGTGTTTTTTTTGATGAATATCTGGCAAAAAGTCGGATCTAGAAAACGACTGCACAATATATAGTAACATGGCAATCCAACATGCACTTTATGTTGTTGCAGGCGAGGACGCCCACCAAGGC
>CAZEZQ010000683.1:0-3867 GCA_964516245.1 uncultured bacterium
CCCGCCGCCGCCAGAATCATGGCAAACATCGATACAACGGTCTTGCCTGATCCCACATCCCCCTGCAACAGGCGGTTCATGGGCTGAACTTGGGCCATATCTCTTTGAAATTCCTGACACACTTTTTTTTGATCTTCGGTCATAGCAAAGGGCAGGTTTTGCAAAAAGATCGCCGGCCAATGATGGGGGTTTTTCGCGTCCAGCCGCTCTTCTTTCGTTTCCCACGGGTCGGGCTTGGGGGTGATGTGTGGTGCGCCCTCCTGCTGTTTCAAATTTTGGCTGAAACGGCGCAAAACAAATTGATACTGGAAAAATTCTTCAAAAATAAGGCGTTTCCTAGCCTTTTCCCAGGGGCTGTCCGCTTCGCCGGCCTGCAAACGTTCAAACCAATCCTCCGCCTCCTCATCTTGGGGCAATAAAAAATTTTGCTGCCGCGCCGCAGAATCCACCGGCGCACCCTCACCAGGCAACGGCCGATGCACAATCCGAAACGCTTCACCCCGCTGGGGAAAATCAAATTCAGAAAGAATGCTTGGGGGGAAAGTTTCAACACATTCCGGGAGAAATTTCTCCAGCGCCTTCCCGATTATTTTCCGCATCAACCCTTGGTTGATTCCCTCCACCAAAGGATACAAAGGCAAGATCTGCGCTTTTGAATCCTCCTCCTCACCCAGAACTTGCAATTTGGGAGAGCTCATCTGCAAATAATAATCACGCCGTTCTACCTTTCCATGCAACAGCAAGCGGGCGCCTTTCACAACATGCTTGGTTAAAAAAGGTTGATTAAACCAGATCACTTGCATCGAACCGGTCGGGTCTTCAACGCTGGCTTTAATCAAATGCCGGGCTTTGGCCTGCCGGGACAAATGACGGTCTTCCACATATTTCACTTCGACCGCCACAGTCGCCACCTGGCCCGGCTGAACGTGGTGTAAGGGGATCTGATTGTGAAAATCCTCGTATCCGCGAGGGACATGCCAAAACAACTCGCCAATAGTTTGAATCTCCAGCTTTTCAAATAGTTTGGCGCGTTTGGGACCCACACCGGGACAAAACTGGATTGGAGTCTCCAATCCACTGCCATGCGGTTGTTTGTTTTGTTCATCCGGTTTCACTGCAGTGTTGTTCATTGATTTCTCGTGATGTACATTCAATTTGAAGGAGATTTCTGTTTTGTTTTTCTCTTCATTTCTACAGATACTCGGCCTTGCATCCCAGGGATAGGGCAACGAACCTTGGTGGCTTTGATCCACACACCCTTGCCCCCCAATTGCAAAAGCGAATCGGCGATTTTCGAACACAAACGCTCAAGCAATGCATATTCACCGTCTTGGGCAATATTCATCACCCGGTGATACGCATCAACGTAATTTAAAGTATCTTCAATGGAATCACTATCTGCAGCCTTTTCGGTATCCACCTTGATTTTGATTTGAAATTGAATGGGCTGAGCGATCTCTCTTTCTTTGGCATTAGTCCCTACATGCACCGCCACAATCAAATCTTCTAAATTCACATAATCGCTCACGATCTAAATTTCCTTTCAATCACTTTATGAGAATACGAACTAGTATTCTGTCAAGCATGAAATGATGGCTAATCCGAAGCCAATTCCCCCCTTATTAAGGGGGGCTAGGGGGGATCTCGACCCATCAATACATCTATGACAAACCACTTGCTTATTAACTATAAAACAGCAAATTTCACTGTCCAGAAGCGAAGATGGTTCACAAGGCAGTTCGTTCCATGTCGATTGGCACCGGTTTTGCGTCCTTCGACAGCATTCGATTGAATTCAGCGGCCGGAGACGCCGTGAAGAATACCAAGGATGGTAGAAAAAAATGGGAATCGCCGCAAATTTTTTCCATATCCCCTCGCCGGGTGCGGCAATGGATCTAACTCCAAAAGATTCAATGGTTCATAACACCACGAATCCCGGCGATGCCTCCTTTACCGAACTGCTGGAAAAACTGGCCGTTCAAAAAAATGCTAAAGGAAATTCGATTTTTGCCGATAGGAAAAAGTTTCACCTGGCGGCAGAATCTTCTTCTCTGATTCCTATCTCCAAAGAACTCCACGAAACCATTCAACAATTCAAACTCCCCCAAGATAGCTTTTTTGTAGACGAAGAAGGCAATACCTTTATTAAAAAAGATGCCTTGAAAAGCCTTCTCGCCCAAATGCAGACCGCACTCAACGAATCCAATGCTGAGATGCAGCTGTTTTTGCTTTCTGAAAATACCCTCAAGCAAATCAAAGAAGAAATTCAAAAAGATTCCAATTCTCAAAAAAATAACTCAGATAACCAAATGCAATTGGAAAACGAGCTCTCTGATGCGCCAAAAACTCAAAATCAAAAATCAGACGATCATCCTGCTAATGGAATTGAATCCAAACGCAAAAACAATGATGTAAAACCCGAAAACAATGAGAAATTAAATCAAGCAAGCAAAGAGACTCAAAAAATCGGCAAATCACATATACAAGAACCAGAAATAAGAATTCCCAAGCCCCATGCAGAGCGTTTGCGGGAGACATCAGATTCAAACAAATTTATTGAGACCGAAAAAGAACACCAATCCGAAAAAACTAAACAAGAAGCAAATACAGTATCAAACCAACCCAAAACCAATGAAAATACCAATCATGAATTTCAAAACGTACAAAACACTCATGATCTCAAAGAACAGAAAGAACAGAATTTAGAAACCGGTAGAACCCAAATCAAAGAAAACAACCCAACAGAGACACCACATCCCAAGACGAATAATACAAAAACTGAAATAGGCCAAAATTCATCAAACAAAATTGAGAATGAAAATGAGAATGAGAAGATCAATCATCAAAAGATTGAAAAAAATCCCATTCAGCCTGATGAAGAAAGCAAACCACAAATCAAACAAAATCAACAAGCAACAAACAATGATGTAGAGACCCAATTCCAAATCAAAACCGGCTCAATTGATAAAGATCAGAAGACCAAACCATCAGATCAAAACAACACCTCCCCTACTATTAAAGAGCCCAATACTCATCAAAAAACCAACGCCGATTCAAGCACCAAACAATCAGAAAACAACTCGAAACCTTCCTCTGCTCCTGATACCGATACCCACTTAAAATCTGCACCCGAACCGAATCCCAAATCAGTTGAACCGAATTCAAAGCCGCCCTTTGATGCTGGCATCCAATCACAATCAACTGCAAAAATTGAATTGGATGCCAAACAAACAGAGAAAAACTCAACTCCTATATTCACGCTTAACAACAATTCTCATTCAAAAACAAATACCGGCTCGGATGGCAAACAAACAGATAATACAGAGAAAACATTTAATTCAAATGAAAACGTAGCCAATTTGAAAGCAGCGCCCGGCTCGAATATCAAACAGGTTGACTCTGGTTCGAAATCCACCTTTGACCAAGATAGCAATACAAACTTGAAATCGACTCCCGACTCGAACAGCAAACCAGCAAATTCCGATCAGAAATCCTCCTTGGAGCAGGACCGTAATACCAACTTGAAATCAACATCTGATTTGGACAACAAACCAGAAAAATCAAATTCGAAATCTTCCTTTGACAGAGAAAGTAATATCAATCAAAAACCCAATTCCAGTTCAGACAGTAAACCAGCGAATTCCGTTTCGAATTTTTCCTTTGAGCGGGAAAATAATATCAACTTAAAATCAACCCCAGGCTCAGACAACAAATCAGAAGAAACAAATTCAAAATCCTCCTTTGAGAGGGATAACAATATCAACTTAAAATCAACTCCCGGCTCAGACAACAAATCAGAAATATCAAATTCAAAATCTTCCTTTGACAGAGAAAGTAATATCAATCAAAAACCCAATTCCAGTTCAG
>CAZEZQ010000684.1:0-3863 GCA_964516245.1 uncultured bacterium
GAATCCCCCCAGCCCCTGCGGTGCTTACCCCCCTTGATAAGGGGGGCAAAAAACGGTTCCTAAACTTGAGGGTGAAGTTCAGAATTTAAAGAGGGGATGAAAGAGATTTCATTCCCTCTTTTTTGTATTCAGCGCATTCATTTGTTTTCTTGCGCCTTCTACAATATTCTCATCACCTTTTCACTTTAATCATATACGAACCAGGCTAAACTAATAAAGCTGACAGATTCAGTAATCTTTTCTAAGAAAATTTTTGTTGTTTGAGAGGTTATTTTTATGTCCAATCTATTGGATGTGCAAAAACCGGTACGCTATATGGGCAGTGAGTGGAACGCGGTGACTTCCAAGCCGGAAGCCAAACTGCGATTTGCCTTTTCGTATCCTGATGTCTATGAAGTAGGGATGTCGTATCTCGGCTTACAAATTATTTATGGTTTGCTGAACGAGCAGCCCGGCGTTTGGTGCGAACGGGTATTTTGCCCCTGGCCCGATCTCGAACAACAAATGCGCCAATCCGGCGATATTCTTAAAACCCTTGAAAGCAGCACTCCCTTACATGAGTTGGATGCCCTGGGATTTTCTCTCCAGCATGAAATGCTTTACACGAATGTATTAACCATGCTGGATTTATCACAGATCCCCGTTTTGTCAAAAGACCGGACTGACGGCGACCCAATCATATTGGCGGGTGGGCCTTGCGCCTACAACCCCATGCCGATGGCCAATTTCATTGACGCCTTTGTAATCGGCGAGGGTGAAGATGTAATTCTTGAAGCAGCTGAACTACTCACACAGAAGAAAGAACAAGGGGCTTCAAGAGAAGATATTTTGGCTGCTTTGGGGCATATTGAAGGAATCTTTGTTCCTACGCTTTATGAAGAAATCGAAAACCGGCTTGGTGAAGTTTTCCCATACAAACCCAAATACGATTGGGTGCCGGATGTGGTTTACAAGCGATTGGTAACCGATTTTGAAAATTCTTTCTATCCAACCAACCAAGTGGTGCCCAACACCAAAGCGGTGCATCATCGGCTGGCGCTTGAAGTAATGCGGGGCTGCCCCGGCGGCTGCCGTTTCTGCCAAGCCGGTTATACAGACCGGCCCGTTCGTGAACGCTCACCGGAACGCTTAAAGCAAGACGCCGAAGCCGGCCTGAAAAGCACTGGATTCAACGAACTGGGGTTGCTTTCTCTTTCCACAGCCGATTACACCCAATTACCGGGACTGTGCAGCGGCTTGATCCAAAAATATTATCCACAGCGGGTCTCGCTATCCCTGCCCTCTTTGCGTATCGATAGTTTTCCTGCCCGGGTCACTCAAGAAATCGGGAAGGTTCGTAGCACGGGAATGACCTTCGCGCCAGAAGCGGGTACCGAACGGCTGCGCTGGGCAATCAACAAGCTGATCTATGACGCTGAAATCTATGCCAAGATTCGTGAATCAGTGCACTCCAATCAAGACACCATTAAATTTTATTTTATGGTCGGGCTGCCTACCGAAACCGATGAGGATTTGCAGGGCATAGTGGATATGATCATGAACATCAAGCAGATACTCAAAGAAGAGGGCAAAAAGCGGGCGAAAATCCATGTGGGATTATCTCCCTTTGTCCCCAAACCGCATACGGCGTATCACTGGTATGGGCAAATCTCATTATCAGAAATCAAACGGCGGGTGGATTATGTTGCTTCACGCTTAAAACCTCATAAAGTAAAAGTGAATTGGCACGACCCGCTAAAAAGCCTGGTGGAAGGCGCACTTTCGCGGGGAGACCGCCGAACCGGCGATGTGATTTATTCTGTGTGGAACGATGGCGCCCGATTCGACGAATGGCATGAAGGCTTCAATTTCACTTTGTGGGAAAAAGCATTCGCCGATCACGGTTTATCCATCCATGAAGTCGCATCGAAAACCTACGAACAAGACGATATCCTGCCTTGGGATCCTGTTTCGATTCTCATATCAAAACGCTATCTTTGGCGGGAGTGGGAAAAAACATTCCGGACAAAAGAAAGCCGCCATTGCGGCAACGAAATGTGCCGGGTATGCAAAATCTGTGATGGCGATGAAATTGTAACCATTCATGCCGATGCCGATATCGCTCCAAAGTCGCGTTACAACATGGAACATGAGATGGTGCATGCGCTGGCCCAAGAAGAGTATCAGCCAGAAGGTTCAACCTATTCAAGTGAGGGCAAAACCTACCGCTATCGCATGCGATTCAGCAAGCTGGGCCATATGATTTATGCCTCGCATCATGACCTAATGTTGATGTTCGAATCGTTGTGCCGCCGGACAGGGATTCAGTTGGCCTTTTCAGAAGGGTTTCATCCGCATCCAAAAATCGTGTTTGCCTCTGCCCTGGCGGTGGGTACAGAAACCGAATCCGATTATGTTGAGATTACAACCATTCAGAATTATGATCCAGAACACATGCTTGAACTATTTAACAAATACAGCCCTGCGGGTTTTCGCATTGAAGAACTCATGCGGGTACAAGAGCAATCCAAAAAGATTACAGGACTGGTTCATGCATTTGAATTCGATATCGTCTGCAAGAGAGGTGATTTGTCAGAGGCAGACATGCAGGCCATACAGCAAACCCTTGAACATCCTGAACTAATGGAAGAACTGAATCTTCATAAAATTCAGTTGCGTATGCTCCATGACGGAAACATTGTTTTGAACTATACTACCCATGTTGATGGTGGGAAATTTACAAAATTTGATAAAATTTCTGAGAAACTTCAAGAACTCTTGAATCTAAGGTTTGAGGTACACCATCAAAAACGTAAAGATATTTACACAAGAACCAAGTCGGGCCAATTCGAGCCCCTAATTCCACGAAAAGAAACGGTCATGCAAGCGCAAGCATGAAATACACGCGATGCAACGCCGAATTATCATCAGTGCAGATGATTATGAAGTGAGAACTGCTGTCATCGAGAATGGCAAGTTGGCGGAGTATTTTTTTGAACGCCACGATGAACAGCGGATCGTCGGCAATATTTATAAAGGCTTGGTCACTTCTATCATCCAGGGGATAGATGCAGCCTTCATTGATATCGGCCTTACGCGCAATGCCTTCCTTTATGTAGACGATCTCTACCCTCAAGTCGATGATTTTGGCTATTACACCGATGAAGAAAATGGTGTGGATGAGGTTACACAGCCTGAGTACAATCTTCCCGAAGCCAGTATCCGCGATTTGATCAAAGAACAACAAGATATTCTGGTACAACTCTATAAAGAGCCCATCGGCGCCAAAGGCAGCCGGGTTACCACCAATATTTCCCTCCCCGGCCGCTATTTAGTGCTCTTGCCCAGCACCAATCACATTGGAATATCACGGCGGATTGAAGACGAAGTCGAACGGGAACGATTAAAATCCATCGTTTCCAGCATGGTTCCCGAAAATATGGGCGCGATTGTGCGAACGGCGGGCAAAGACATGAGTGAAGCAGAATTCAAGGAAGACTTGGAATATTTGATATACGAATGGGAACGAATCAATCAAAAAAGCGAAAAAGTCGGCGCTCCCAGTTTGGTATATGAAAATCCCGGGACCATTTTTCTTCTTATACGTGATTTAATCAGCGATGGGATTGAAGAAATCGTCGTGGATGACCCGAAATTGTACGATTCGGTTATTGAATTTGTCAAAGAACAAGCCGGGGATAAATCTCAACTGGTTCCCGTTCATTTATATGACGACAACGCTCCCGTCTTTTATGCCTATGGGATCGACAACGAAATCAACTCTCTACGCAGCAAGAAGGTGTGGTTGAATCGCGGCGGGTATATCGTCATCGAAGAAACCGAAGCCATGACGGTGATTGATGTGAATACAGGCCGCTATTTGG
>CAZEZQ010000685.1:0-3858 GCA_964516245.1 uncultured bacterium
GAGCAGTCGGAGAAACTATGCTTTCTGAAGCTTTGAAAAATTCAATTAAAGCTGGTGTTGTAAAAAAGGATTTGAAAGTTGGTTCAAAGAATGTAGAATTCGCTTGGAATCTTGGAGACGGGAAATATATTCCAATTGATTCAAAACTTCCTGATGTCTTTGAACTCTATGAAGAATATTTAGACGCAGAAGATTCTGCAAAACCAGTACTTCAAAAGAAAATAAGGGATAAAGTCAAGAAAAATATCAAAGAGATTCAAAAATATCAAAATCAATCTAACACAATTGACAACTGCATTCTTGTAGTGCCTTCAGGGATTCTTGAAGCATCACCTGAAATTGTTGGAGACGGACATGATTATCGAGTCTTTGTTTGTACTTACACAGATGTTTTCCCAATTGCTCATATTTTAGAAGAGCAATATGCGAGAATGAGAGAAGAAGGAGATGTTGGTACTTACAAAAAGATGGTTGAACAGTTGTTTGGAATCTTAGACAAGATCATGAAAAAGACAGAATCCATCGATAGAGCTTTGACAACTTTAACAAATGCTAATAATGACATTAAAGAAGAGGTTGGTAAAGGTAAGAGGGTTTAATTATGCAAACATTAACAAACTATCATGCAAAGTATTATGCACACGAATTGACTAAGAAAAGTGCTTCTGATAGTTTGGAAAAGTTTTCAAGAACTTTAGCTGATGCAAAAGTTGATTTAAATCCTCATCAAGTTGAAGCAGCACTCTTTGCGTTCAAATCTCCGCTTTCTAAAGGGGCTATATTGGCTGACGAAGTAGGTCTTGGTAAGACTATTGAAGCAGGTATTTTACTCTCTCAAAAATGGGCTGAAGGTAAAAGAAAGATATTGATTATTTGTCCATCAAGTCTAAGAAAACAATGGAATCAAGAACTGATGGATAAATTTTATTTAAACTCATCCATCGTGGAAAGTAGCAATTTCAAAAACATTACTTCATTTGAAAGTAATCCATTTGATAGGAAAGATATCGTGATCTGTTCTTATCATTTTGCAAAAAATAAAGAAGATTTCATCAAGCTTGTCTCTTGGGATTTAGTTGTTATTGATGAAGCTCATAAATTGAGAAATGTGTATAAGAATACCAACAAGATTTCTCATTCGATTAAAAGAGCGATAGGGGATGCACCTAAAGTCTTATTGACTGCAACTCCACTACAAAACTCTTTACTTGAATTATATGGACTGGTAAGTTTTATCGACGAATACACATTTGGAGATTTCTCAAGCTTTAAGTCACAGTTTGTAAGATTAAGTGAAGAAGAAGCACCTAATTTCTCAGACTTACAATCAAGACTTTCAACTATATGTAAAAGAACTCTGAGAAGACAAGTTTTGGAATATATAAAATATACAAACAGAATTCCTCTAACTCAAGAATTCAATCCATCTGAAAAAGAACATGAACTTTACGAGAAAGTTTCAAAATACCTTCAAAAAGATAAGAATTACGCATTACCTCCTGCTCAAAAACACTTAATGACTCTTATACTTAGAAGACTACTTGCATCCTCAACATTTGCAATTGCAGGAACTTTAAGAGGGTTAATTAACAAATTAAACACTGCACTAAAAACAGGAACTCTAAAACCAACTTCAGAATATATCAAAAATAGTTTCTCAGATATGGATGAAATCTCAGAAGAACTTGAAGATACAGAAGATGAAAATCAACCTCTTACTGAAGCAGAGAAAGCTGAAATCAGAGAAGAGATTAAAGAAATAAAAACATTTAGCGATCTTGCGGACTCAATAAAAGTAAATGCGAAAGGAGAAGAATTATTGACTGCACTTGATAAAGGATTCTCGAAATTAGCTGAGATTAAAGCACCTAAAAAAGCACTCATATTCACAGAATTCACAAGAACACAGAATTATATTTACGAATTACTTTCAAAATCAAAGTATGGTGGAGAAGTAGTTCTTTTCAATGGCACTAATAATAATGAGAAATCAAATCAAATATACAAAGAATGGCTTGAGAAAAATAAGAACACTGACAAAGTATCAGGTTCAAAGACAGCGGATAAAAGAGCTGCGATTATTGAATACTTCAGAGACAATGCCTCTATAATGGTTGCGACAGAAGCAGCAGCAGAAGGAATAAACTTACAGTTCTGTTCTTTAGTGGTAAATTATGACTTGCCATGGAATCCTCAAAGGATTGAGCAAAGAATAGGAAGATGTCATAGATATGGTCAAAACTATGACGTTGTAGTTGTTAATTTCCTAAACAAAAAGAACGAAGCAGATCAAAGAGTATTCGAACTTCTTGACAAGAAATTCCAACTATTCAATGGTGTTTTTGGAGCAAGTGATGAAGTTCTTGGAGCAATAGAATCAGGAATAAACTTTGAACAAAGAATCAGTAAAATATACCAAGAATGTAGAACTTCATTAGAAATAAAACAATCATTTGATTCTTTACAGCAAGAATTAGAGGAGCAAATCTCTTTATCCATGAACAATGCCAAGAAGAAACTTCTTGAAAACTTCGATGAGGAAGTTCATGAAAAGCTAAAAGTAAATTTAAACATAAGTAAGGAGTACATCAATAAGTTTGAGAAACTACTTTGGAAACTTACAAAATTTGAATTGAGCAAATATGCATCATTCAAAGATAAAGAATATTCCTTTACAGTTAAGGATAATCCATTCTCTAAAAAGACAGGGAGTTACAAGATAGGAAAAGAATTGAATGGACACGACCACATTTACAGAATTGGCTGTGAATTAGCACAGCAGATGATACATTCTGCAAAGAAAAAGAAAGTAGGTCCTGCTCTTATTGAGTTTGACTATTCAAACCATTCAGGTAGAATTAGTGTTCTTAGTGAATTAATTGGAAAAGAAGGAGATTTAGTTCTTTGGAAACTAAAACTCAGCTCATTTGACGAAGAAGAATATCTAATATTTACTGCATCCACAGATGATGGAAAGATTCTCTCAAAAGACCAATGTGAAAAACTCTTTGATATAGCTGGAAATGAAATCTCAAATGGAGAACTCAATAATGTTGAAGCAATGGAAGCAGAATTTGAAAAGATCATGAAGACGATAGTACATGACCTTACTGAGAAAAACACATATTATTTTGACGAGGAAATGAACAAATTAGGAAAATGGGGAGATGACAAAAAAACAACTCTTCGACAAACCTTAAAAGACCTCGATGACAAGATTAAGATATTAAAAAAAGAAGTGAGACTTACTGGAAGCCTACAAGACAAACTCAAAAAGCAAAAGGAAATAAGAAGCCTTGATGCAAAAAGAGATCAAGCTTGGAAGGAGTATGAAGGTAAGAAAAAAGAAATCGACAATCAAGTTGACAAATTAATCGACAGAATCCAAGCAAAAATGGAGCAAACAGTCGAAACAGAAAAACTCTTTACAATAAGATGGAGAGTCAAATAACGGAGGATCAAGATGGCTAAAATAGAAAAAGTGGATTTGAAATCAAAGGATATGAAGTCCGAACAGGTAGAACGACTAAAAAAAGTTTTTCCAGAAATAGTAGCAGACGGAAAAATAAACTTCGAACAACTTAAAGCAACGCTCGGAGAAGATGTAGAAGATTCCAAAGAACGATTTGGAATGACATGGGCAGGAAAAAGCAAATGCTTCAGAATAATCCAAGACCCATCAACAGGTACACTCAAGCCATCAAGAAAAGAATCTGTAAACTTTGACACTACTGACAATCTCTTCATAGAAGGAGATAACTTAGAAGTCCTCAAGCTCCTCCAAAAATCCTATTATGAAAAAGTAAAGATGATCTATATTGATCCTCCATACAATACTGGAAAGGATTTTGTTTACCC
>CAZEZQ010000686.1:0-3856 GCA_964516245.1 uncultured bacterium
ATAAAACTCTCTGCCAGCATGACACTCTGGACTTTTTTGGGATTGCTGATTCTTTCTTTGATTCCCTTTTATGGCATCTATTTTATTGTTGGGGGAATCGGCCCAAATGAAATTTTTTTGACTTTCCTATTGCTGGTAGAAGGTTCAGTCATCATCACATTGATTGGATTATTCTGTTCGGCCAGTTTCAGCAAAACCGTAAATGCGATCACCATGAGTTATGTACTGAATTTGGCTTTTTACAGTCTTCCATTTATTTTGGCAATTCTACAAAATGCGATTTTGCAAAGCACTTTTCCTAATTTAGATATTGTGTATTTGATGATGATTGTTTCTCCATTTGGAATGGGAATAGCCTATATCGATCAACCTCCCTTTAGCCCGCTTGCCATGAGTCTTCTCCCTTGGCTTCACGCTTTTTTCATGTTCACTGTTATTGTGGTCTTGATCGGATTGAATTTTTTTGTGATTGCACAGCGGGGACTTGGTGGAAAATTAAATCTTCTTCCCAATTGGTTCAAATGGCCGTTGAAAACAAAAAATCCTCAATCAACAAAATCCCAATCATCCATTCGCAGCCTTTCGGACCAAGTCAACCCTGTGTTTTGGAAAGAAAATACAGAAATGGATGGGAAAAATAAAGCCAAACAAATGGTTGTATTCATTTGTCTTTTTGCATTTGGATTGCTAATTCTCTTATTCAATCTTCTTGACAGCAATGGCCAGCGTATTTGGGACGATTCGATGATTGCATGGACTGTATTCATGACCCCATTTTTGATTGTGCCTTATGCCGTACATGCATTTCGCAGCGAATTTGACCGCAAAGCCTGGGATGTGCTTCAAACCACCACTCTCTCCACACAGAAGGTCATTTTCGGAAAATTGAAAGCCGGCCTGCGGCTTTTTGCCTGGCGCTTTGGCGCTTTTTATGGCGTGATTTTTCTCGCCGGGCTTTATACTTTTTTTCAGCAATATCAACACTATAAATATTTCAATCTCCTGCCCGGCTGGTTGCTTCACAACTCGGCCAACGAAACCGGTTTATTATTTCCATTTGTTTTTCTGTGCTTTGTCTGGTCGGCGTTTTATCTCAGTTCGGGTTTTTATATTTCAGCCCTATGCAAAAATACCACAACAGCATACGTGCAAATGATGTTATTGGTATTGTTCATCATGTTTGGACCTATTTTCATTATTGTTCTGTTCGAAAATTTTTTTCGTGTGCATTTAGAAGTGATTTTGAGACCCTCAAGCATCATTTCTCCCTTTGCTTTGTTAATCGGCTATTGGGAACTGGATGACTGGGGATTATACCTGATCCTCCATCTCTTATTTATGCTGGGAGCATCAGCCGTATTGCTCAGATTAACAAAACGAACTCTTGTAAACTTGGATCGGTAAGATTTTTAACCCTTGATAGTGTCTGTTTCGGTAGTTAAATATGAACTTCGGTATTTATATCGAATTCGCAGCCATTTCTCGCCTTCATTGCATTTTTTCGTTTCCATCTCAAACAGGGAACCAATGGCGAATGAATTGGCTGCTCATTAATTACAGACGGTTGTGATGAATCATGGATTATCGAAACACGCTCAATCTACCATCGACGAAATTCCCTATGCGCGCCAACTTGCCCCAGCGCGAACCTGAGATTTTGAAACGCTGGGAGCAAATGGACCTCTACAAGAAAATTCTGCAGTCGCGACAAGGCAAGCCTTCATTCGTGCTGCACGACGGCCCCCCCTACGCCAACGGAGCGATTCACCTGGGCACCGGCCTTAATAAGATACTAAAAGACATGGTGAACAAGGCTCAATCCTTACTCGGCAAACAAATTAACTACCGTCCAGGTTGGGATTGCCACGGTTTGCCGATTGAGCTGAATGTCACCCGCAATCTGAGTGAAGAAGAAAAAGAATCCATCAAAACCACTGAGCTGCGGCGCAAATGCCGAAATTTTGCTCTGAAATTTGTCGAAAAACACAAAAAGAGTTTCAAACGCTTGGGAGTAATCGGTGAATTTGACCGGCCCTATCTCACACTGGCCAATAACTATGAAGGCGAAGAGATTCGCCAATTCAACAATTTCGTCAAAAATGGGATCATCTACCAGGGGTTGAAACCCATCCATTGGTGCAGTTCGTGCGAAACCGCCCTGGCAGAAGCCGAAGTGGAATACGAAGATCATACATCACCTTCGATCTTTGTTCGCTTCGCCCTCGACGACGAATCGACAAAACGGCTGCAAGAAAAAGTTAGAGGCCTGGATAGCAAACCCATTCATATCGTCATCTGGACCACCACCCCCTGGACTCTACCCGCCAACCGCGCGGTTTGTTTGCATCCAAACTTTTTGTACCATTTGATCCCTACCGAAGATTCCTACCTGGTGATCGCCGCCGATTTGCAATTCACCTTTTTGGAAAAAACCGGAATCCAACCCACCGGCGACTCTCCCAGCAGTTTGACGGGAGCCGAATTGCACGAAGTGGGCATCAAATTGCATCACCCTCTGGCCGATATCACGGTCCCTCTAATCTGCGGCACTCACGTCACCCTTGAACAAGGCACCGGCGCAGTGCATACAGCACCCGGCCACGGGCATGAAGACTATATCATCGGCCAGCAACATGGGCTGGAAGTGTTTGCCCCAGTCGATGCTTCCGGACGCTTCAAAAAAGACTCGCCCTGCTGCGTGGGCATGAAAGTGCAAGAGGCCAACCAACCGATTTTGGATATTTTGCAAGAAAAAAATCTGTTGGTGCATCATGAGCGCTATGAGCACTCCTACCCCCATTGCTGGCGCTGCAAAAACCCAATTATCTTCCGCGCCACCCGCCAGTGGTTCGCTTCGCTCGAAACCGAAGGCTTACGCAATCGGCTGCTGGACGCCATCGACCAAGTGCAGTGGATCCCCAGCTGGGGGCGGCAGCGCATTCGCTCGATGGTGGAAAACCGGCAGGAATGGTGCATCTCGCGCCAGCGCGCCTGGGGGGTGCCCATCCCGGCCATTTACATTGGCGATTCGGAAGAAGGCATTCTCGATAAACAACTGATCGAACAATTGGCCAAGGTGGTGGATGAAGAAGGAACTGATTACTGGTTCCGCGCCATTGAAGATCCCAGCGAATTGGAAAAATTGCCCCGCATCAAAGAATTGCTGCCGGAAGGCAAAACCATCAATGATGTCAAACTGGAACGCGATATTCTGGATGTGTGGTTTGATTCAGGCGTCAGCCACCATTCGGTGATGGCGCAAGAAGAAAAGATTTATCCAGCGGATATGTATCTCGAAGGCAGCGATCAACACCGGGGATGGTTCCAATCGTCGTTGGTGACTGCAATTGCCGCAGGGTATGAGCCGCCCTATCGATCGGTACTAACTCATGGATTCACAGTAGATGAACATGGGCATAAGCTCTCCAAAAGCCGGGGCAATTATGTTGACTTGGACCAACTCATCAACGATACCGGCGTAGATGTATTGCGCTTATGGGTGAGCGCATCGGATTTTCGGCATGATATGTCGTTCTCGCAAGACATCTTCAAGCGGGTGCAAGAGTCGTATCGTCGTATTCGCAACACCACCCGGTTTTTGCTGGGCAACCTCTACGATTTCACTTGGGAAGAAACCGTTCCAGAATCCGACCGTTTTTCACTGGACCGCTGGATCACCAACCGCTGGCGCGCCTGCAAAAAACGGATTCTGGATGCATACTCAAAATATGAGTTTCACCGGATTTATTATGAGTTGAACAATTTTTGCGCGGTTGATTTAAGCGCTCTGTATCTCGATATTATTAAGGATCGTTTGTATATAGAAGGCAAAACCAGTTTGGAACGCAAAGCGGTG
>CAZEZQ010000687.1:0-3854 GCA_964516245.1 uncultured bacterium
GGTTATGCATACGCTTCGTTGGTGGGCTGAAGCCCACCCTACATTTTGTGTTTCTATTTTGAGGTAGCTTGGGATTTGCTGGACTTTTCCTGGTTAAAAAAGTTGCAAATAATTTACAACTTTGTCTTGACCACTGATGCATGTATTGCTAATATGCTTTTAGATTAGTATACAAATCACTATACCTTATAGCAAAATTAGGAGTTTGTCATGAAAGCATCAAAAGGATTCACACTTATCGAACTATTGATCGTGGTCGCCATTGTCGGGATCTTATCGGCTATTGCTGTTCCCAATTTCTTGAATGCGCAATTGCGCGCTAAGGTGAGCGCCTCGTATGGCGATATGAAAGCACTGGGGACAGCCTTGGAGATGTATGCGATTGATCACAATGGCTATCCCCTTCAAGCGGGAGTGGGGTATTCTGGGGATGTAGTTTATCCCACCGAAAACCCTACCGCGAAAGCCAATGCCAGCAAATTCATCGGACCCTCGTTAACCACACCAGTGGCCTACATAGCATCTCTGCCAAGAGACCGGTTTTTTCTGTTGGATTACTCAGAAGAAGAACCGCTGCAAAATGAGGAACTGAACTTTTACTTTTACAGCAATTTTCCACAATCGGCCGCATGGGTAAAAAAGGCAAAAGGAAAGATTCCACCTTTTTTAGCGTTCAATCATGAACATTGGGGAGATTGGGTGCTTTCGGCTTGCGGGCCGGATGGAGACCGGAAAGACATTTTCGGGTTGGTGGGTGATGCGGTGCGTAATGGGTTTTATGATGTTTCGAATGGATTGGCATCGAATGGGGATATTTTCCACTCGCAAAACATCCCAGCGGTGGGACCCTAGTTGTGATGGAGAAGACAAAGGACTAAAAGGACATAAGAGACTTAAAAGACATAATGGAACAAGAAGTTTGAGTTTTGATTTTCGCCAATATGGATCATTCAAAATTGCAAAGGTTTTCTCTGATTGAGGGGCACGTTGCAACGTGCCCCTGCCGAAGGTGAGAACAATGATACAAAAAAATTCGACAATGTCACAAGGAGATTCAACAATGACAACTCACAATATCGAAAAAAACATGCAGGTAACACACACACCAGGTGGCAACGCCTCTACCCAAAAGATGCCGGGGCATTGGGTGTTGGCGAAGCTGGGAAAGAGGGTGCTTCGGCCCGGCGGTGTTTATCTCACCGGGCAAATGCTGAAAGCACTGCAGATTGATCGCAACGACCATGTGGTTGAGTTTGCGCCCGGATTAGGTTTTACAGCAAAGAAAACCGTTTCGTTGAATCCCGCCAGTTATACAGCCATAGAGCGTGATGAAAACGCCGCCCGCATGGTCAATCAAGCGATTGGAACAGAGAACTATCAATGCCGGGTGGCCAGCGCCGAAGAGAGTGGGCTTGATGATCAACAATCTACCGTGGTGTATGGCGAAGCTATGCTCACTATGCAAACCGAAGCCAACAAGCGCAAGATTATCAAAGAGGCTAACCGCATTTTGGCGCAAGGAGGCCGGTATGGCATTCATGAAATCGCGCTACAGCCTGACGAGATCGATGCTGATACGCGCCATGCCATTCGGCAGGATTTATCCCGCGTGATTCATCACGGGGTCAATCCACTTACTCTGCCTGAATGGGAGCAGCTCTTCAACGATGAGGGATTTCACATGCGGAAAGTTGAGACTGCGCCAATGGCGCTTTTGGAGATCAAGCGAATTATACAGGATGAAGGCTTTTTCCGCTTTCTCAAAATAATCACACGCTTGCTGTTCAACCCCACCGCCCGTGCCCGTGTTATGGAAATGCGCAGCATTTTCAAAAAACACAGCAAGCATATGCAGGCTTTTGTAATGGTATTTGAAAAGAAAAGCGAATCGTTCCCTAAACGTAATTGGCCAGTCAGATGAAATGGATTATAAAAAAATTGAATAGTCTTTTCATTCCTCCCCCGATGAAATGGGGGAGGTTAGGAGGGGGTTAAGAGTTTTGCCCTTCATATCCTTTCTACCCTCCCCTACCCCCCCAATTTTGGGCTGATCTTTACCCACAAAATGTGAACCTTGGAATTCACCCCTTATTAAGGGGGAGTAGGGAGGATCTGGCTTTTTTCATACCGCCAAATCCCCCCAGCCCCTGCGGTGCTTCCCCCCCTTGATAAGGGGGGCAAAAAAACGGTCCCCAAACTTGTGGGTAAAGATCAGCAATCTTGGGAGGGGAATTACTTCAGGTCGCTGACCTATTAACCCAAAACAAGAATGAAATGCCATTTGATTTTGAGAGGGTTGCGTAAGGCTTTCATCTCTTTTCTATTTTATGCAAAATAATTGTTTTGCTTACTTGACAAGAGTTATAATAATTGCTAATTTGATATTGATTTAATTTACCGCTTTGTATAGGTAATTTTGTGATTCTTTGGGAGAGAGTCATGCATTCGGAAACGTGTGTTGTATATCAAGCTTTGTTAGACCGCCTGGAAACATTAACCAATCGTCTGGAATCGCAGGCTCAGCAGCTGCAATTCAGCCGTGAAGAGCATTACCGCCAGGCGCTTGTTGAAGCGGTTTCTGTACTACATGAAACGCGCCAATCGTTTCAATCCAAACGGTTGAAAGAATTGCGTGAGCATCTCGAATCTGTGTTGAAACAATAAATCATATAACGAAACATTCCATCGGGGTGTTTGGCGGGTCAACAGAAGGTTGTCAAGTCGAAACGCAACGTGACTGTGAACGCTTTGCTCAAAGCGCTCAGCCGCGTTGCGTTTTTTATGGTAAAAAACTAATAAAGTGGTGGTGATGAAATGATACGTAAAAAAGAATTCTTCTCACAAAAACCCTTCGGCATGATTTGGCTGTGCTCAGAATGCGACCATATCCATCTGCGTTACGGCAACATCACCGTAAGTATGGATGATGCATTGGTAGATGAACTGTTGGCGATTGCTTGCGATGGGGATTATCCCATCGAAGTTTGTCCGGATTGCAATGGAATACATCTCAATTGCCGATTGGCGACCGTGCATATGAGTTGCAAAGATTTCGACCAATTTCTCCGGGCGCTGTACCGCTTTGTTTTGAAGACGCCGACGCAAACAGAGTCGAAAACTCATATCGAAAAAGTTTATCAGAACTAGCAAGATTCCTAAGCAGCAATATACAAAATAGGCAAATCTCTTACACTATAGTTGTACACATTACTTATCCTTTGATTACAATTCTTGTTTTAGCATCATGCATGTTACTATTCATTTTCAGGAGTGAATAAATATGAGAACTCTATCTACTTGGTTACTGTGTTTTATTACTTTCTTCACATTTGGTTTCATTAGTCATAATGCTTATCCCTCTGAAAACGAACTGACAGAAAACATTCGCCAATTGACCTATTCGGGCAAACGCAGTGGCGAGGGTTATTTTTCTCCAGATGGCGCCAAATTGATTTTTCAAAGCGAGCGTGAAGAGGATAATCCGTTCTACCAAATTTATATGCTGGACTTTTTAACTGGTGATATCCACCGGGTATCTCCAGGCCATGGCAAAACTACCTGTGCGTATTTTCGGCCCGGATATGAAGAAGTGTTGTTTGCGTCGAGCCATTTGGATGCAAACGCCTTACAAAAGCAAAAAGATGAAATTGCGTTTCGTGAATCGGGCAAAGAACGCCGGTATTCGTGGGATTATGATGAACACATGGATATCTTTTCTTCCGATTATGAGGGCAGCAACCTCAAGCGCTTAACCCATGCAATGGGATATGATGCGGAGGGCGCCTATTCGCCCGATGGCGAACTGATTGTGTTCTGCTCGATACGCGATGCGTTTCCCTTGGAGGATTTGTCTC
>CAZEZQ010000688.1:0-3850 GCA_964516245.1 uncultured bacterium
TGCCTCGAATGAAGACAAACACCCTTATTTGGCGGTGAAAGTGGATTGTACGTATCATGTACCCACTTCAAGCGAAGATATTGAATATCTGGGAACGGATGAGGATATCATGGATGATGGAATTGTTTTTGATGTAGATCCATCAAACTGGGTTTCTGGTGCCACAGTTGAAATGACATGGACACTCACGACAACTGCGGGTGAAGGAGCTTATGGATGGGGTCAATTTTTGAGAGCTTGGATAGACTTAGATAGTGACTGTGATTTTGAAACTTCTAGTAGCGTGGATAATCCCTCCAACGAGGAGGTTAAACTTCTAGGAGAAAACGGTGAAAGTCATCCCTATGTCATAGAGGAGTCTTTTCAGGTAGCCTGTGAGGAAACTGGAACTCAGGTAGACACTTATGATGTTCCTTCTTCTTCGGGAATAAGGCACTATCCATTCACCTATAAATTTGTTGTACCCGATCATAATTTTGATGGAAAATTAACCACCAAATTTAGAGTATTGCTCCGCTGGGCCGGATGGCCTCCTAACAATCCGCAGATTGATGCCGATGATCAACAATATGACTATGATTATGAAGGAGATGATAGCGACTGTGGAACGAAATGGGGAGATGTTGAAGAATATCCTGTAACCATAACCCCCTCAATATAGGTAAATAAGGAAAATACAGAGAAACCGGTTTGGAGGATAATATAATGAAAATTGGAACATTTATTCTTTGTTTCATGTTAATCCCAAATACGACTTTTTCATTATCATTGAAATTTGAGACAGAGTTCACTCTAAGCCGATTTCAATTAGGCCGTAAACCGAGTCTTTTATGGCTCAACAATGATTCTTTCATAACAGTTGGGTATGAGGACGCTCCATTAGTGTGGGACTCTCACGATGGAGCGTTTCTTTTCTCTTTTGAAGGGCATCCTGGAATAATCAAAACAGCTAATTTGTCTTTGGATCGAACACAATTTGCCGTGGCGGGAGAGAACTCACTGGTCACAATATGGGACACTCAAACGGCAGAAATCCTATACTCCATATCGACTCCAAGCGCTCCAATTACATCTTTGACATTTTCACAAGATGCGATAACAGTTGTAGCCGATAATTCTATCGTGTACGTCATTCAGGTGGAAACGGGTGAAATTTTACTTTCAATTGACATGCAATCAGATGACATTTCAACGGCCTATACTCTTGAAAATGGGATCATCGCCGTAGGATCTATCTCAAACTTCACTTTCTGGGATTTCCAAACGGGTGAACTACAAAAAATTGTAGATACAGAAGATCGCTCATTGGGATTATTTGATATCCAACGTGCAAACTATTTTTTTGTGAAAGATGGCGTTTTTGGTCTATATCTGTATGACCTACAAATGGAAGAATTGTTTTTTAATCGAACTGATCTACCAGCGCATATTGCATCATTGCGTATCATACCTGAGATTGGTTATATTGTTACCGGGCTTGCAGATGGAACATTGAGTCTGTGGAGAATATCCCCACTTCAAGAAGAATCTCGTATTCAGGCTCATGACACAGAACTCGTATCATTGGATTTTTCATCGGATGGAAACAAGTTATTGACGTTGGATCAAAATAATAAGGTAAAAGTTTGGTCTATTCTACAGAAATCAAAAATTTTCAATTGGTTTGATTATCCGTAAATTAGGTTTGTTTTTGTTGACTTTCATTGAACACTTAATTGCAAAAATTGATATCTTCTGAATGACGGACAAGCGGGTGGAAGTGAACAAATACTGGCACACGCGGGAAAGTGATGGGTTGACCGAAATTGCGAGACTTTCAAGGGTAAAATAAACAACATTTAACCCTTGGCACCCGCGCGCAGTGTAAGAGGGTGGCATCTACAACTATGCACCCTCATTATTTAAAGGAGGATAATATGTGTTATATGAAAAAACTCTTATATTTATTTCAAGTTCTATTATTATCTTTTCCTGCTTTCGCGAAAATATTAGATAGTGAAACCATAATAGGCAAGGAACCTTATCCAAATTCTGCAAAAATAGATTTTAATAATGATGGTTTGGATGACTGGTATTCGATTGACAGGAATCAAACACTCTTAATATTTGGAACACAAACTGGACCAAGCGACATTCGGTTTAACATTCGTACTGCTATAACTATCCCATTGGAATTCATTTCCGGTCCATTTCATGTAAAACCCTTTTTTACAAACATGGACAATTCTCCAACCGAAAAAATTGCGATTCTTGAAACCGAAAAAATCCACATTATTGAATTTCAAGAGGTTAATTTAATTGATGTGCGCAATAATTATTCCATTAGCAGTTTGAATGTTAATCTTCCAGATGATTTTCAAATTATAGATTTTGCTATCGACTCTTTTTTCGAAACTAACCAATCTCTCGATATGGTGGTTGGGGTTCAATCTGACATATCAACAAATTTGTATGTTTTTCAGAATATTTTAGCGAATCAATCCACTCTAGTACAAGTAAATGAAATATATGATATTCCCTTCATAAAATCCCGGATTTTTTCAGGCGAGATTGATGGGATCAATGCGAATGATATTATATATCAGGGAAGTGATAATTTATGGCACATTTTGCTATCCATACCTGACGGTGGTTTCTCACCTTCCAATCCTCAATACTCATTCAACATCCATACACCAGATGATATTTTAAATATCACAAATGTTGTCTTTCGTAATGATAGAAATGATGTTTTGTTAATTGGTGTTCATACAAGTGATAATTCAGATGTGGCATTTGCAAGTTTTGAAAATCAAATAGTAGAGAATTTCTCCATTCCTGATTTTTCAAATCCTTTATTTATTACTATCGATGATAAACAACAATTTGGCCAATTTTCAAAAGTTTTTTTGAGAGAAACAACAGAATCAATATCGCAAGCAATTCTCGCCATAGGAGGTTCCTCATCAAAAGAGGAGGCGCGAGAGAATGACAACTTCGCATTCTATCAAATCGATCCTGAAAATTTAGAAAATCCTTTATTTTTGCAACAGTTTAAAATCAATTTACCAAATCTATTTGCGATTGAGTTATCTGATATAGGAGATTTTAATGGTGATAATATAAGCGATGCTTTGTTTTCAACATTCGATCCCGAACCTTCGGGTACTGAACAATTTACTGGAGGCAGTACTACAGCATTTCAAGGAATTAAAAAAACATTTATACCAAAATCATTGTTATATGATAACTAACAAAAGGCTATTTTGCTTGTCGATTGGCACACGCGAGAAAGCGATGGGTTGACCATGCTGGTTTATGGGATTCCTTACAGTGTTCATGCTGAGACTGAAGAGGGGTCAGCCTTTCCGGCCCATCAATTGAACTCATTCTTGATGGGTCAAAACGGCCGATCCATGCTACGCGGCGAATTGGTTTCGATATCAATCCCTTTTGTTAGCAAATATTCTTTTATTCGATTCACAAACAATTCGGCTTCATTTGTGGTTTGACGGGCATCTTCTTCTGAATCATGATCCAACAAAATTTTTGCTGAACGAAGAGATTTGCAGGATTTTTTCCACAAGTTTTGGATTTGAACGATTCTCATTTTACCGAAACGCCTTCATGCTTGACAATTTCCTGAAATACCGATTGATCCTGCTTGAGTTGCCGCCATTCGCCTTGGGTATAGACTTGGATGGATGGAACCACATCGGTTCCTAACGAGAGTTCGTAACCGGGGTCGCGAATTTCGCGTTTTAATTTCCAATCTCCATCACGAATGATGGCCAAAATATCCAAATCCGAATCCCGGTGTTGGCAACGCTCAGAAATTGACCCAGGGCACCGTTTGGTTTTTGACCCACCC
>CAZEZQ010000689.1:0-3840 GCA_964516245.1 uncultured bacterium
CACCCAGGTGAATCGCCTGCCCGGTGGTGTCGGCGGCGACGTGGTAATCGGTGCCCTCGTGCTTGAAGGCGTTGTTGCGCGTGTAGGTCCACAGAATGGTCGCCATGCCGAGTTCGTGCGCGACCTTGAAGGCTTCACTGACCTCAACGAGCTGGCGGCTGGATTCGGGCGCGCCGAAGTAGATCGTCGCGCCGACGGCTACGCAGCCCTGGTCATAGGCCTGCTTGATCGACGCAAAGAAGACCTGGTCGTACTTGTTCGGGTAGGTCATCAGTTCGTTGTGGTTGAACTTGAGGATGAACGGGATGCGGTGCGCATACTTGCGCGCGACAGACCCCAACACGCCCAGCGTCGAAGCGACCGCATTGCAGCCGCCTTCAATCGCCAGTTCAACGATCTTTTCCGGGTCGAAGTAGTCCGGGTTCGGCGCGAACGACGCGCCCGCCGAGTGCTCGATGCCCTGGTCCACCGGCAGGATCGAGAGATAGCCCGTACCGGCGAGGCGACCGTGATCGAACAACTGTTGCAGGCTGCGCAGCACCGGGACCGGGCGGTCCGACTGCACAAAAATATCGTCAACAAAGGTCGGGCCGGGCAGGAACAGGCGATCTTTGGAGATCGTTTTGCAGGTGTGACCCAGCATGTACTCGGCCTCGTCGCCGAGCAGTTCTTCGATTTTCTTAATATCGTAAGTCATTCTGAGGCTCTCTTTCTTCACAGGTCGCAGGATGTGAGGTTATCGAGTATATGATTGCTCACTCTGGACCGATGTAAAACGGTCATTTGACACAGTTCACGGGGCCAACTGACACTCTACCCGCCAGTGACCTCACGTTAACCGGGCTGATCATAACACGCTCTGGGCCGTGCGCAAGGACTTTTGACAGCGATGTGTAACCTTCAAACCGTTGAATTTCCCGCCGCCGCAGGTACTTATGTGCTCTGGTTCAGCTTGCCGGATGCTCTGACAATCCAGGCCGGGCGTCTGGGCGGTGTCACGCTTCCGGCGGGTGTGGTGGCCTATGTGGGCAGCGCGCGCGGTCCTGGTGGGCTGCGGGCGCGGCTGCGGCGGCATCTGCGTGCGGACAAGCCGCTGCACTGGCATATTGATTACCTGACCGTCGTTGTGCCGGTGGCCGCGATCTGGTTTTCGACGGCGGCGGAGCGTCTGGAATGCGCCTGGGCGCAGTGTATCGCGGCGCAGCCGGGCGTCACGATCCCGGCTATGAGATTCGGCGCGTCGGACTGTACGTGCGGTGCGCATCTGTTCACCGTACCAACCGCGCAGTTACGCTCTGTGTGGGATGGTCTGGATCATCCGCACACGGTCGCACACGATCCTGTTTTCAGCTTTTCGGGGTGACGCGGAAAGCGATGGTTTTACCGCGCATGAGGCACGTTTGCGCGTGCAGCACCGGCAGCGCAACCCCGATCACGGTCAGCACGGCGATCAGTGGCAGGCTCGCCAGTTCGAGCAGGCGTTCGCGCGGTGTCCAGGGGGCCGGGCGCAGCGGTCGCAGGCGCAGATCGAGTCCCCAAAAGGCGACTGTGAGCGCCGTCACGACCAGCACCGCACCCTGCAACAGCAGCACGGGCGGGCTGTCCAGGTGCGCGCGCAGGCTATCGGAATGCAGCAGCAGCGCGAGTTGAGGGCCGAAAAACAACACGATCCACCCAGCCCCGGCGAGCAGGTTATCATGTGCCACGCGCAGCAGCAGCCCCAGCGCCTTAACGCGCGGTGTCTCCGGGTGCTGGCGGGTCTGTGCCAGCGTATAGCCGATTTCCTTCGCGCCCCAGGCGTGGCGGAAGGTCTGCCGGTAACGCGCTCGCAGCGCCAAAAGTGCGTTATCTCCGGTCACGGCCTGGACCATGAAGGGCAGGTAGACCGGCTGGACATCCTGTGCGCCGTGATGCGCGAAAAACGTGGTAATGAACAGGTGCCACTCATCGGCGATGGTGGTGGTATCCCACCCGCCCACCGCATCCAGCAGGTGCAGACTGAGCGAAAAGGACGACATCGGCAGCGCGCGCCACCAGGGAGCCGCCAGGTACGCCAGTTCCCACGCTGATGCATACCCATGCAGGATGCGCAGCAGCGGGTGCGACTGCCACACGTTCGCATGGTAGCGCAGCGGAGCCTGCCAATATGTCCGGTAGCGCGCGGGATGCGTGGCGAACAGCACGCCCAGACTCTCGAAGTAGTTCGGATGCCACAGCGTATCGGCGTCCATCGTCGTCACCACGACATGATCGGCATCATAGCCGAGTTCATCGACCAGCCGGTGACGCGCATGGTGCAGCGCCCAGGCCAGGTTCGCCGATTTGCACGCGATCTCGCCCGGCAAGCCTGCCGGGTGAAACGTGACCCACAGATGCGCGAAACGTGCCGTATACACCGTCTGGAGTTGGGCGGCTTTGGTATGTGCGTCCGGGTCGCTGGCTTCCATCGCCAGCACGACCGTGATCTGTGCCTGGGCGTTGGGTTGTTCCGCCAGGCGATCCAGTGTGCGCGCCAGCACCGGCAGCGGTTCGCAGTGGTTGGGCAGGATCACCAGGTGATGCACGGCCTCAAGGGGCAGGCTGTCCGGCGTGCGGCGGCGCGCGTATTCCTCATGCCACTTGATCCGGTTCCACCGGTGGATCAGGTGCAGCCCGCGCGTGATGGCGGCAGCGGCGAACGCCAGACGCAGCGCGGAATAAACAGCCAGCAGCGCGACACCGGTCAGCAAAGTAACCGGTGCGGCGACAGCGCCCCCCACGACGATCAACAGCGCGCCCCAGGCTAACGCGCCGGGGATTGCGTCGAGCCAGCGGGGATATGATGATGTTCGCGTTGTGGGCGGTGCCGTGACTGCTGTGCGGGAAATGGGCGGGGAAGTGGGCATTTTTACCGGTATCCTGGGTACTTTTTGTGGCCGCGCACCAGCATACCAGATGTGTTGGTGTGTGACCACTCTTGGGGCGTGGGGTAAACGTGTATTTTCGGCAATTGCAAAAGAGTTGTAAAATAGTATAAACAACTTGCAAAATACGATAGGGTGTGTCGTCCTAATGACTATCAAAGTTCTGATCGTTGAAGACGATGTAGAGATGAACCGGTTGTTACGCATTGATCTCGACCGGCACGGCTACGAGGTAGCTACCGCTACGAATGGGCTGGATGGTCTGCGCATGTTCCATGATGTGCGGCCTGACCTGGTGGTGCTGGATGTGGCGCTGCCTGGTATGGATGGTATGACCGTATGCCAGCGCATCCGCGAACTGTCCAATGTGCCGATTCTGATCATGACGGCCCACGCAGTCACCGAAGAGGAGATGGCCGAGGGCCTGAACCTGGGTGCGGACGAATACATGATCAAGCCGCTGCGCAACCTGGAGTTTCACGCACGGATTAACGCGCTGCTGCGCCGCGCACAGCTCAACAGTGACAGCGGCACGCAGAATATGCGTTATGTCGATGAACACCTGCTGGTTGATGTTGATTCGCGGCGCGTGGTTGTGGACGAGGAAGAAATCCGGCTGACCCCGACCGAATTTAAGCTGCTGGCAACCTTCGTGCGGCACAAGGGACAGGTTTTGACCTTCCAGCAGTTGTTGGAGCAGGTCTGGGGCTACGAGTACAGCACCGAGCACCACTATCCACGCATTTATGTATCGCACCTGCGGCGCAAGATCGAACCCGATCCGAAAAACCCGGTGTATATTCAGAATGAGTACGGCGTCGGATATCGCTTCGTCGGCAAATAAAATACCGCTTCAGTCATAACCCTGAACAGGCCGCCAGTTTATCCCGGTGGCCTGTTTTGATCGTGTGGTGGAGCCGGGAACACGGCTCGCTAT
>CAZEZQ010000690.1:0-3822 GCA_964516245.1 uncultured bacterium
GGAGCGGCGACTGAAACCGAAATGAAAGAAAAGAAAGCCCGTGTCGAAGACGCCCTGCACGCCACCCGCGCGGCGGTCGAAGAAGGGATCGTTCCAGGCGGTGGCGTCGCATTGATTCGCACTCAAAAAGTTTTGGAAAACGTCACCGTTGAAAACGAAGACCAAAGAATGGGTGTCAATATCGTGCGCCGCGCGATGGAAGAACCCCTGCGTCAATTGGCGCAAAACGCCGGGCTCGAAGGTTCGATCGTTGTTGAACAAGTTCGCGGCGAAAAAGGCAATCGCGGACTCGATGTTGCCACCGGTGAATATGTTGATTTGGTGCAACAAGGGATCATCGATCCCACCAAAGTCACCCGTTCCGCCTTGCAAAACGCAGCCAGTATCGCAGGCTTATTGCTCACCACAGAAGCCCTCATCACTGAACTTCCTGAAAAAGAAAAATCTGAACATGCTGGAGCGGGCGCACCCGGCGGTTACGGCGATTTCTAAACAACCTAGATCAATAATCACAATATAATCACAATTCCAAGGGGCTGCCCATAAGGCAGCCCCGTTTTGGTTTTTGTTGAAATGGATCAAATTCTTTTGCATGCAGGAGCGGATTTGAATGCCACTTCAAATTCGTATGGTGGAACCCCAACCGTATTGGAACTTTTAACGACCAGCGCACATCCTTATGATGCTGGGAAAGGTGTAGAGTTGGAAGAGCTATTGGAAGCCAAATGATTTAATCGGTGTTCAAAGCATTATGCCCTTTTTCCACTATGTCCTTGACTCTAATAAATTTTTCGCTTAATTCGTGATAGTATCTATTCAATGTAGATAGATAGTTGTATAAATAACAATGATAAATCATTTATTTTCTAGCGGTTATGGGGTATCATCATGAAGCGCCGACAGTATCTTAAAACAATTCTTACACCGTTTTTTCTCTCGCAAATTGGAAACTCAAAATCTAATAGTTCACCCACCATCATCCTGCGATCTGGCTGGCAGCCTATCAATATTGGGGATATCACCCATTCACCTGGAGTGATTCGGTTGATCAACACCTATATCCCCGAAGCCCAGGTTGTGTTTTGGCCGTTTAACAGTACAGATGAAGTCGATGCTATGCTGCAGCATGAGTTCCCCGATTTGAAAATCGTTCATGGGGGCAGTGACGGGAACGGGATGCCACAAGACGAGGAAATACGTAAAATATATGAGTATGCCGACTTATTTATGCATGGCTCCGGCGCTGGGGTGTATCTGCATTCTAATATGCGCGCCTGGCACGAGATTATGAAAAAACCCTATGGAACCTATGGCGTTACGGTTTCTAACGTGAACGACGATATCAGATCACTTCTGCAAAACGCCGCTTTTGTGTTCTGCCGTGAAACCCTGTCGGTTTATAATGTGAAAACGGCTGGTATAAACAAACCGATAGTCGATTTTGCGCCTGATGGAACCTTTGCGATTGAATTGCTTAATGAAGCAAAAGCCGAACAATTTCTTGCTCAAAAAGGGTTGAAAGAGAAAGAATTTATCTGCGTGATTCCCCGCCTGCGTTATACCCCCTATCACAAACTACGCGAGGTGGGGTGGAGCCAAGAAAGGATCGATCAAGTCGAAACCACAAATGAAAAATATGCCGAAACCGATCATGCAAAATTGCGTTATGTCATTACCGAATGGGTTCGCCAGACCGGCAAGCAAGTGTTGCTTTGCCCGGAAATGACTTATCAATTGGATGTCATTGATCCACTTTTGTACAATCCATTGCCGGATGATGTGAAAAAGAATGTGAAGGTCCGAGAAACGTTTTGGCTGCCCGACGAAGCCGCGTCAGTTTATAAGCGGGCTCATACGGTGATCAGCGTGGAGTGTCATTCTCCCATCATCGCCTCCACAGTCGGCACCCCGGCTTTTTACGTTCGCCAGCCCGAAGATACCATCAAAGGCCAAATGTATTATGACATCGGTTTGGATGATTGGGTTTTTGAAATTGATGAGATTACCGGCCAGGATATTTTCCATCAATTAATGAAAGTAAACCGCAACTACACTATGGCCAAACTCAAACAATCCAACGCTTTACGCATCGTCCGAGAACGCCATCGCCAGAGTATGAACCAAATTCGGAATGTAATAGGTGTATGATATTTACTATGAAATAAATAATAAATGTGTCTTGATTTTTTAGATTCTAACACGCAAATTCTAAGCAATTTTATCTTGGGTTTTTAAGATAAATTAAATCAATAGGTAATGAGTTTATGGGGAGGGCGAGGCTCCCGCCGAGCCGGTTTCACACACCAACGGCTCATCAGGAGATTCGCCCTCCCAGTGGATATTGATTTTATAAAATTTCAATATTTTTGGCTAAATAATTTTTGGCTAGGTCCTTTACGTCCTTTTCGTTTTTTGGCATTATCACTAATTTTGGAGAGATTGGGAACCAAACACCAATGACTCTCACTTAAACGAATTCATTAGCAAGAATGCCAAAACCAGCCCCAACCATTTGGCATTCTTACTTGGTATCATTATTCCATAATCCAACTCATATATACCCAAAAGCAAATCAGTCGACAGAATTGTTACCGCAGATGCTCATTGAAAAAGTCGATCGTACGCTTCCAAGCCAGTTCGGCCATTTCTTGGTCATAGCGGCCTGTTGAATCGTTGTGAAACCCGTGGTTGGCGTCTTCATACATGTGCATGGTGAAAACCACGTTATTCTCTTTCAAATCTTCTTCATATTCAGGCCAACTGCTGTTTACTCTATTGTCCAGTTCGGCCAGTTGAATCAGCATTGGTGCGGTGATGTTATCACGTATCTCTTTGGCGGCGGGTGTGCCATAGAATGGAACACCGGCATCCAAATCGTCGCCCAAGGTGGCTGCCAGCATATTCACGATATAGCCACCGAAGCAGAATCCAACAGCCCCGAGTTTCCCGTTGCTTAATTCATGAGATTTTATAAACTTGGCTGCCGCAATGAAATCCTGCTCGATCTTCTCACGATCCAAAGAGCGCTGCATGCTTCGGCCTTCATCATCATTGCCGGGATAGCCGCCTAAGGGATGCAGCGCATCCGGCGCGAACGCAATGAATCCGGCTTTGGCGACCCGCCGGGCAACATCCTTGATATACGGATTCAGCCCCCGGTTTTCGTGTACCACCAACACCGTTGGAGCCTTGCCTTCAAGCGATGAGGGGACAACCAAATAACCGCGTCCCTCACCGTGGCCTTTGGGAGATTCAAAGGTGGCGTAACTGGCCTTGATGTCAGGATCATTAAATGAAACTTGTTCGGCTTTGGCGTAGTCGGGAGTCAATGCCGCTAGAAGAACACTCATAGAAAAACCAGCGGCTGAGAGTGTGGCCAACCGGTCTAAAAACGTCCGGCGGTCAATCAGCCCGTGGGCATATTCGTCGTACCAATCAAAAGCTTCTTGGGGAATTGGGTGATGCATAGTTCTCTCTTGAAGTTGATTTTCTGACATAACAACCTCCTGAATTCTTTCTTGTAATTTCAATATGGTTTAGCAATCGCACGTTTCCAGAATAAAACAACATAATTCAACAGGTGTTTTGTTGTAAGTGGATGCCGCAGAATTGACACACGGATTTCAGAATTTTATTACTGGTAGGTTTTGTGTTATTGATTCAGCGTTACCAATTGAATCAGTGAAAATGATGAAGCAATAATGAAACTTATTACCAGAGAATATTGGAAGCAGCACAACAGAGAGGAATTCAAGAGAAGGGGTGAAACTGGCCCGGTAGGACTCGAACCTACAAACCCCGGAACCAAAATCCGGTGACTTT
>CAZEZQ010000691.1:0-2209 GCA_964516245.1 uncultured bacterium
AGTTGCCCTGCCAACGTTCAATCCGTTGACAAACTTCTTCGGCCTTTTGCTCTCTTTGAACTAAGTACTCCTCGACTTCGTTACGATGGCGCAAGTAGTAGGCAATGACGGCGTACACGTCGGGCAACGTCAGCGTAGAGTACCGCTGCACGATTGTCTCCGGCGTCGCTCCATCTTGAAACGCCCGAATAACTAACTCGAGCAAGACGTGCGAATCTCCAACGCGCAGAGCGCCGGCAGCATCTTCACGAAGGGGTGGTGCTTCGGCTTGAGCGATGAAAACCATGATGTAGTTCTCCTGTTCAGTGAGCACCCATTACCCTGCTTCATCCGAAGCAGGGTAGATGGGTTGTTCTTCTGCATGGTCTCGACTTTCCGCATCACGGCGCCAATTCTTGTATCCCAAGACCATTGCGAATCCCTGCTCAGGGCATACTATGATTATATTATCACAATGAATCTAGCCGGAACAGGCAGAGAACCAGCAGTTTGCCGACCACGTCCTGCACTGAGACCTCTCTGTCTTCAGGGGGTAGTTCCCTGCCGTTGGGCTTCTTCGGTAAGTGGATCTTCGATTTCAGGAGGAAGTGAGATTGTTAACATAGCAACCTCATTGATCAGGTTTTCTTTGGCAAACGTTTCTATTTGTTAATGTTCCACGTCAATAGGTATTGTACCCGAAGATGGGCCACTGTGACGGAAGCATAAAGCCAAAGTTTTTGGATAATTTCAAGATTTTTTTCACAGGTAAAATAAACAACATTTTTCCCTTTGGCGCCCGTGCCGGATTAGGCCTTTTCTTGCTCCTGAAGATGCTCTTTTAGCCATAAGTTGACCAAGGTTTCCGGCCTGATGCCTCGTATATGAGCTTTCGCCTCAATCTGCTCATAAACTTCGGGATCAAGAGTAATTCGATGACGGCGTTGGGCGCGTATTTTAAATTCAACCTCATGCGTTTGATCCCAATGATCGGCTACACTGTGATGATCCCAATACGCCCCTGCCTCTTCTGGGGTGTGTGTTTTTGAAAGACTGGTTTTTGATGGGTGGTTATGTTCGTTCATAGAGTCTCCGTTCTTTGCGAGACATGTCACGGGCGCTTATGATAAGCGCGACACAGGTTTATAGATAAAAAATACGATTAGATATCGTCCCGCATCTGTTTGTCCCATCGCTGTGTATACATGCTCATGTTTACGATAGCCGGACTCCACAAATCGGTAATGAGGGGTATTGAAAAAAAACTTCCTCGACTTCATCTTGAGTCAGATGGTGCTTGATTGTGATTTTATCAAGAATATCCGGCAGCCAAATAAAATCATCAATATCCACAGATTATAATCTCCATCATTTATCGGGATGCAAGGTTTGTGCCATGATGGGCTACACGAATCTAAACAACAGATTCGCTTTTAGCCCATCCTACGAAACTTCGTACAACGCGCGTACGTCATAGGTTTGTGCCATGATGGGCTACACGAATCTAAACAACAGATTCGCTTTTAGCCCATCCTACGAAACTACATTTTACTTGTGGCGCCCGCGCAGAAAACTGCCTAACGACAATACTCAGCCGCGCCGTGAAGTGGTATCGGTTTCAGCACTGTGTTCCTTGTCTTTTCGCCGCCACACCGGTCGGCCTGATGCAGCTTGCCGGCGGGACGCGTCCTCCGCGATCGCAACTAGATCACCATTGAATTGATCGGAAATCTGGCGGCGGATTTGATGGATCTCTTCGATCACTGGATCAGTCTTCTGTTTCATCGCCCAATAGCTCCTCTGGAGTACAGATGATTGGGATCGGAATCCCCAACTCATTAAGAAGTTTGTGTATTCGCGGCAAAATCTTGGCGTTCGCAATGTGTTTGCAGTTCCACGTCAATAGGTATTGTATCCGATGATGGGCCACTGCGGCGATATGCAGCGCATCCACCTGGGCTTTCGAAGGTAGAATCGCCCGGGAAATAAGTTCATCGGCGATCTGCGGTATTTCGGGTGCGGGTGGAAGAAGTGGAATTCCGTCAAGCAATTGCAAACGGTCGGCGGCGAGTGTTGGATCCCCAGCGGAAGCTTCGTCGATAACGTACTGTGACGCCACAAGTTCGTACTTGGATCGCTCGTTGTTCCACCACTGGTGGGTAAGTAATTGGTGTGCTGCCATCACGACCTGTGAACTGGGATTCTGCCGCAAATAGCTGATTATTGTTGT
>CAZEZQ010000691.1:2219-3818 GCA_964516245.1 uncultured bacterium
ACCGTATCCATTGGTCCCTATTATGGCGAGTGGCAAGTGTTATTTGGGTGACAAGGGAAGAACATGGTTGATTCTACCCGTGGCGGGGTATCAAAGGTCATGACGCGCCCGCCTTTTCGTGTCTAGGACTGTGGCGGGTAAAACAAACAACATTTTACCTGTGGCGCCCGCTTAATATTCTATTATTAGGGCGATACCGGATGAAGTTCATAGATTCGTCCGTAATTCGCTGCCGCTTTCAAATCTCCTCGGCGAAGCGCTTCTCTCACGCCGTCCAATTTATAGGCGTCTTCAATGCTGAGATAAGGTGACCAGCCCGTTTCATCTTCCAGCAAAGTAACCTCGACTTCAGCCACATAGTGGCCTTCATGAACCAATTTTGATTTTTTTCGCTGTTTCATCGTTACCGCCTTTGTGTGAATGTTTCATCCCATCGATTTGGATCGGGGCGATATGCAGTGACAAGAACTGCGGGTTTGTCATAGTTTTTGCCTCTGGCGCTTTTGCACCCGCGTAAAATTTGACTAATTTTACAGCTATTTAGTTCCCGTTTTGTTTTGGAATTACACGGATAAATTATTTTAGTAGTTGCATGAATTCTTCTATGCTTAAATTAGCCTGTCTTATTATTGCCCTTAAAGTACCCCGGTCTAATTCTTTATGATTTGGTACAACAACTTGAGAAAATGGATTGTCCCTGCGCAATATAATGTGGCTTCCCTGTTGTCTTTTAAAACGAAATCCTGATTTTTTTAGTGCTTTTACACATTCTTGGCCAGAAAGTTTTGGAAGTTTACTCATACGGCTACGACCGTTATATCAATCTTCTCATCTGGGATTGGGAGATTGTCTTCTTTAAGAGCACTAATATATCCTTCTATAGCTTCTTTGATATTTTCTATGGCCTTTTCTTTCGTTTCTCCTTGACTAACACAGCCAGGAAGGCTGGGGCATTCAGCCACCCAATATCCGTCTTCGCCACGATAAATAATCGCTTCTCTCATTGTTTTCTCCATTTTTACTTGTGACAAGTGTAGAATATTGATGATTCTACCCTTGGTGGTTTATCAAAGGTCATGACGCGCCGTGGCGGGCAAAAGGAACAACGTTTTATTTTTGGCACCCGTGCCCGCAAGGTTATATGAACTATGCCTGGTCCCATATGTCATGAACAAAGTTTGGTAAATATTTCGGCAATGATTTTATACCTTTCGTTTTCAGTTCTTTGCATGATTCAATCAAATTTAATTCTGCTTTACTGTTGCATTGTTTTCTATGGGCAGAAATAATATTTTCATTACTATCAACATACTCTGGTGTAAGACCTAAATAGATGACTCCTAACCCAAATCCTATGCGATGTGAATTTTGTAATGGATTACTATTAGTAGGTGGCTTATTGCAGACTTCACATACCTTAGACTTTTTCTTCCTTATATATCGTACAGGCTTTCTCTTTCTATAAGTTTCTCACTCGGCTCTTGTTAAAAATATACGACCACCAAAACCAATATTTTCCTCGATTTTTTCCATTTCTATATTCTATTTTCACTCTTTATCGATTAATTCTTTTAGGCCTTTGTTTTCTGGCATATCCCT
>CAZEZQ010000692.1:0-3808 GCA_964516245.1 uncultured bacterium
TTTGCTCGTGCTCATCAGCATTCGGGGCAGACACGGGGGTCTGCCCCTACAATGGTTTGCCCCCTACAGTATTTCACTGCTTGGAGTTTCTTTCTTTGTAAACAGGGAAGGGGGCATAAGCCTCAGCCAACAGCAAAAGTTTGTTGCCTTTTAGATCTGTCAAATAGAGGCGGACCGAATTTGTTTTGTCTAGCATTTTTTCTGTAATGGGAACCATATTCCCATCTTCATCTTCTTCGTACATCTTAAAGGGGTCAACTCTATGGCTCAAAACCGTGGGATGAGTAATTACTGCATTTCCTGGCCGCCTCATAGTGGGATCTATCCCCATTAGCAGGGAAATAGAACCTTTATCTAAAATGTTTCCTTCTTTATCGTAAAACCTCACCTGAATGGCGCCTTCTTGAGGGATGCCAATCACTCCATAAACCAAAAAGCCCTGCTGGTAGCGGAAAAATTGAACAGGTTGATTGTAAATGATGCCATCTCGTACTTCTTTTACGGGTTTGGGACAAGAAGAGGTGCTCCATATCTGTTCGTAGATAAGTTCTTCTTTTGGTTGAAGTTGTGCCTTACCAAGAACACGTTTTGTAAGTATGAATTTTTCTGTGAAAATATCTTGCTTGATAATTTTACCATTTTTTTTCAATTCACCAGCACCATTAATAAGAAGGTAAACATCTTGATCCACAGGTTTCGGATCGTTTTTCAAAAAACGGTTTTCAATAGCCAATGCCTGTGGATTTGGATCCATCCCCATAACAAAAGCCATCCAATTTGAAGAAGAGGTCATAACGGCTTCATTGAGCGAACTTCTGTATTGCGATTGCAATACTTTGGGGATATCAAGAAATTTGATTTGATTGTTGTTTGTGCCTCCTTGCATAATATCAAAACTTGGTTGCTTATTTGCCTGAATTGGAATATCCAAATAGGTGTTCATATTTGGGAAACCACTATTTTTCAATTCGCAATTCCACTTTGTAATTTCAGTAGGATAAAAATTGACTGGTTGGTTCGAACTGTTTTGAACTGTGGTTTTCAGCTGAAACATGGATTGAGAACTGTTGAAAACAAATTCTTTTGCTATCGATAATTGGCTAAAGTCATTGGATTGGATGGTGACTTGAATGGTTGTTGCGTCTAGAACCTCTCGTGCAGCCGTATAGGAAGAAGGCATCGTGTAGGTGGAAGTTGCCGATAGAGGATGATCTTTGTAGAACATAACTTGGTGGCCGGTGAGGGAATCGCCGTATTCAACCTTCTCTGAATTGGGCCACAAATAATCTTTTCCATTGGAAGAGAATTGAGTGATTTTCACATTCGGATGGTACGTTATTGATGTTTCATAGAATTGGTTTCTCACTCGTATTGAGTGGGTGTCTTCATTGATTTGAACTTCAAGTGATTCTGTATCGGTGGAAAGAGTGAGTATGAATACAAGCAGCAGAGTAATATATCGAAGCATAAGATCCTCATAAATTAAATTTTGTTATCTAAAAACCAATATACGAATATTACGAATATAACGCTATTGAATCAACAAGAATAACGGATTTTGGTGTTTTTCTGTTAAGATTGAAGCCTTTAGGGGAGGTTTTTTGAACCAAAATTATGTTCGCATAAGATATATTATGTAAACTTTAATGTTCTAAAATCTTGCTTAAAGGCCAATATTTCTTCTCAGCCTGAATCATTTCAACCTGTTAGAGTTTTTTTATGATTTGATTGACTTGATCTTTGAGGTATGCGATATCGTCTTCAATTTTATCGAGTTTCTGGGAGGTTTCTTTCATATAATCGATAATTATGGAAATTTTTTCATCGGGGGATTCAGATTTTTCGGGGTCTTGTTCCGGCTCTTGACCGGGTGATTTTTTGGAATGGAACTGATAATACATTTTTTTGGCCTGCTCTTTTGTGAGCCCAAGTTTATTTTTGAGGGCCATAAAAACCTCAACTCCATTAAGACCAAAAACATCTGTGAAAATCGTCATCATGCCTTGCAGGTTGGTTTCGAGAATTTGTTGATGTTCTTGAAGCCGTTCGAGTGTATTCTTCAGAAATTCAAGATCACTCAATTCGATTTGCCTGGTATGGGACAAAGCATCTAAATTGCTCATTGTACAAAATCCAATATAAGCCCGTAAAAAATTCAATACGCGTACCGCCGTAGTGTTTTGATTCTTTCTTCTGCATAATCAGCATATTCAGATGATGGATCAAAGGTTAGATACTCTTGATATAAAGCGATGGCGCTCTTGTAATCGCCTTTCTTCTCTTTTATAACCGCCAAATTGTAATAGGCATCTGGATGCTGGCCGATTGAAATGGCATTTTGATAGGCATTTTCGGCTTCTGAAATTTGGCCTTGAGCCTGCAAAGAGACTCCCAGGTCATTGTAAGCTTCGGCATGGTTCTCGACTAACTGAATCACCCGTCGAAATTCCTGCTCTGCCTCTTCATACCTTTGTAAATGGAATAAGGCATATCCGTATTTGTAATGAACTTGCGGCGCGCTGGGATATTTTTGCAAGAGTTTTTCATATTGCGCAACCGCTTCCTGCCAGTTCTGCGCCTGAGCCATTTTGTTGGCTTCTTGAAACAATTGCTGGCCTGCAGGATCAAGCGAAACTTCTTCAGTACTAGGCAATGATTCTGCAGCTTGTGGCTGTTGCTGTTTTGCTGATGCCACTTTTTCATCATCGGGTGTTTTGGATGGAGCCTCTGGAATCTCAGGCTTATTTGGGGCGATATTGGGATATTCTGTGTTAAGCACTGTTTTCAACAAACGGGCTTGACGGTAGTCAGGCACTAATTCAATCGCTTGGTCTACGCTGTATTTGGCTTCGGCGATCTTTCCCATGGCCCGCTGCACTTCGGCAAGCCGATAGTAGGCCGCTGGCCTTGGAGAGATGCTGATAGAATTCAAATAAGAATTTTCGGCATTTTCTAATTCACGCTGCTTTTCAAACTCTTGGCCTTCATAAAATTCAGCCAATGAGGTTTTAACCACTTCTTTTTTGACTATCGCTTGTTGTTCTGTGGAACTGCAAGCCAGCAATCCAGCAACGGCCAAAACCAAAAGCAACTGAACCCAACAACAGTCAAATAAGCCTTTTAAATAACTCATAAATCACGCTTTCATCATTCGAGTGTTTGCCCAAGGCATTTCAATTGGAACATTTAACCATAGTCCACCTCACAAAGCAACAACTTCCAAGCATTGAATAACCACTCTTCTTTTCTATTTGAGGTGAAAAAAAATTCGCCGAAAACAATAACATAAGATCACAATTGCATTATACTGGTCATAGAGAGAATAAAGAGAGCAATCGAGCATTACCATGGCGAATCGAAAAAAACTCGAAGAGAATTTAAAACAAGCGCTCAGCGCAGCAGAAAATGAAGTAGCGAAAGATCCTCAGTTGAAATCTATGATCGATCAGATGCGCCGGATGTATCACGAAAATTCGGATGATTTTATGTTTGCCATGGGTCTTTCCAATTCTTCCTCTGCTGCTGTTAAACCCAATTTGCCGCAATCACGTATCCCGCATTTGATCTTCTTGCTCGATTCGATAAGCAAACGTTCAATGAATCTGCCGGAATGGAAACGAAGTGTCAACTTCGATCCACCGTCACTGAGTTCTTCCCTGCAACTCCCCAAATCTGTGAACGGCAATCGCGCATCCCCCAAAAACAAAAATTCCTTGACTGAAAAAGATCTACTTGAGAAACGAACCCAGTTGCGCCGTTATCAAATGGAATTAGATAGCCTAGAACAACAATACGAAGCATTAAAACA
>CAZEZQ010000693.1:0-3807 GCA_964516245.1 uncultured bacterium
GGCGCCATATGATAGCCAGGGGCAATCGCCCCTGGAAAAAAGAAACACAAAACCCAAACCCTGAAAAGGGCGAAATACAAATGTTTTCAGATGGCTAAATGGTTACCTCTTAATTGAATTGCCAACCGAACAACAGGCTCTTTAGCCTGTCACGAATACTTTGATAGATATAGGTTGTTGTATTCCTCCCTTATTAAGGGGGGCTTGGGGGATCCCGGCCCATCAATCCATGCAAGAAAGATTATTAGTACTTCATAACAAATGATTTTGAGGTGTTGCCGGGCACCAACAATAGAAACCATTGAGTCCTTTATGTCTTTTTAGTCCTTTAGGTTCTTTTATGGATACTATGTAAAAATGGCGATGAGTATTCTATATTAAATCAATCAACTTAATTTATCCTTGTTTTTTCACCATTGTGGATAGAGTCTTGATTTGAAATCCGCTAAAATGCGGCTACCGATTGATCTCCGTAAACTCTGTGGTTCAAGCCTTACGGCATCAATGATTTTCAATCATCAAGAAAAGGTTTTTTTTATGCGCACACCAACCCCCGTTCCCGTAACCAAACGCTTTCGTATGATTATCCCCAAATATCCCAACATTGGGATATTTTCACGATACAGCAGCCGGATTACTTCTCTCGGCGCTGTGGTGGTCTCAACCATCGTGAACAAAAACCTCCCGCATTGGACAGTGGAGATTATCGACGAGAACAATTGCCACAAAGGCCCCAAAAAGTTGGATGGTTCGATTGATCATGAAGCCTTGCAAAAAAACGATCCAGCCGATGCCGTGGGCTTTTACTGCGGGCTTTCGTGCACCATGCCGCGGGTGTGGCAAGTGGCTGAATTTTACAAATCTCAAAATGTGCTCACCATTGCAGGGGGGTGGCATGTGCGTTACGCTCCGCAGGAATCAATTGACAAAGGGATCGATGTGGTAGTCACAGGTGATGGTGAAAACGCGATTCTTGATATTTTATCGGCTTTTGACCGCAGCGAAGTCCCATTTGGAATCTACCAATCACAAGCCGCTGATTTGGATGCCTTGCCGGTGCCTGATTTTGGGTTGCTGCGTTTTGCCAGGATTCGCGTATACCCCATCGGGCGCATTCGCGGCTGTTCGATGCAATGCGAGTTTTGCAGCGTGAAAGATAAACCGCGCTGGTCGCAGGTGGATTATTTGTTTCAAACGGTGAAATGGCTGGTGGAAACCCGCCAGGCAAATTGCTTTTTTATTACCGACGACCGGTTGGAAGAAGACAAACCGGGCTATATGGAATTTTTCCGCCGTATTTCTGAATATTTTGGGAAAAGATTGATCTTTAATGTCCAGGTTCGTCTGGCGGCGGCGAAAGACCGTGAGCTGATTGAGGCGATGAAAGACGCCGGTGTGCGCACGGTCTGCATCGGCTTCGAATCGCCCATCGATGAAGAACTGCTGACCATGAACAAAGGCCTGAAAGTAGCTGACATGGTAAACTACGCCCGCACTTGGCATGAACATTTTCATGTGCATGGCATGTTTATCTTTGGCTACCCCTTAACTCAGCCCACGGCAATCGCCTTCAAAGAACGCATCAAACGTTTCAAACGCTTTATCCGCCAAAGCCGAATCGACAGCATTCAGATATTGCGCCCGGTGCCCCTGATCGGTTCCAAACTGCGCGAACGGCTTGATAAGAGCGGACAACTGCTGCCGTTGGATGTTGTCGGGTGGGATCATTATGACGGCAACTTTGCCTGCTTTACGCCAGACAATATGACCTTCGAAGAACTACAGCGCGGCCCCACCAAAATTATGCTCAGTTTTTACAACTGCTATGCAAAAATCAAACTCCCCTGGCGCACCATCAATCTGCCATTTCTCTATCCTTTCACCGGCTGGCAATCCTGGTACCGCCGCTGGAGCAAAGAAGTGATTCGGTTTGGTGCGCATCGACTGCTCAAACAATGGCGTTATCAAGAAAGAAACTTTTTACAATCCATCAAAGAGTACATCTACAAACGCTACCCACAGCTAAATTCCAAAACGGAGATTGAGGAGTAGTGTGCTTACTTGCGCATCTGTATAACCCAGCGCAGGGCTGTATTGACTTCTTCATCGGTGGGGAAGGCTCTTGCAACGTCATGATCCAATAGAGCCAAGTTTGTCCCCTCCCGATATCGCTCCACATATTTACCTTGCTCACCTTCTTTTAAGAGTTCACGAAAATTGTATTCGGGGCGAAGGTCATCAGTTATTTCTTTTTCGGATTTCTTCTTCATATTCTTTTCGCTCAGTTTGCGTAAGTTTCCTTACACTAATTATTCGTATTTTATCATAACGATCTGTATGAGATACCATTAATAACTGACCACTTGTTGAGTATCCTATTGTAATAAAACGCTCTTCTTCCTCTGAATGATCAGGATCATAAATTGTAATTCCTAATGGATCATGAAATACATGAGATGCTTCTTTAAAAGAAACCCCATGGTTTAAGAAATTAAATTTTTCCTTAACAGGATCCCATTCAAAATCTATCATTTATTGTTGTCTACATTTGATTTTAAACTAATTATATCACTACAGATTAAAAAAAAGTATACTTTTATGAATTGAAAATGATAAGAAATTTCCTTCTATTAGTTGGAGCATTCTTCTCTCTACGCTTGGATTTTTTGTTGACTGATTCCATAATGTTTTTGTTGTGTGTACTTTGTAACATTTTCATTATCATGAAGAGGAAGAGATTGTATGGGCGATCAAGACCGTTATAAGCAGCCACTTGATAGTTTGGAAGATTGGGATGAGTTTGTCGAATCGCGCTATCCACAAGAAACTGAGGTGGATACGGGTGAAAAATCGAAAGACGAATTTCGCGATTACCGCAACACCGCTCGTGATTGTGTGCGTGAATTTTACCGCTTAAACCACACCTATCAGTCGTATGATTTTGTTCAGCAAAAGAAGGAAGAATATCTGGGATTGAACCGCTGCGAGATGGGCATTTGGGGAGCGATTGAGCAACTCAACACCCTGGTGGATGACAGCGATCCGGATATTGAACTCACTCAACTGGAACACTTATTGCAAACGGCGGAAGCGATTCGCCGTGACGGTCACCCACGATGGTTCGTGCTCACCGGCTTGATTCACGATTTGGGCAAAATTCTGTGTGTATGGGGTGAACCGCAATGGGCAGTGGTTGGTGATACCTTTCCCGTGGGCTGCAAATTTTCTGACAAGATTGTTTTCCCTGAATTTTTCGAGAAAAATCCCGATATCCATGTGCCGGACTATCAGACAGAAAACGGTGTGTATGAAGTGGGGTGTGGTTTTGACAATGTCGATCTCTCATGGGGCCACGATGAATATCTCTATCATGTGGTTAAAGACTATTTGCCCGAACCGGCCTTGTATATGATCCGCTATCATTCGTTTTACCCCTGGCATCGCGAAGAACAATACATACAGTTTATGGATGAGCGTGACCAGAAGATGCTGCCTTGGGTACGGGCATTTAATCCTTATGATTTGTATTCAAAATCGCCAGAGCCGCCCAATCTCGATGAGCTGATGCCGTATTACCGGGAGTTGGTGAATGAATATTTTCCTGAAACACTGCGTTGGTAATTTTTTGATTTCAAATTGCGCCTAGCCAATTTGCATTGAAACGCAATGAGGCAAAAATTTGAATCGTCTTTTTATTCCTCCCCCATATTGGGCTGATCTTTACCCACAAGTTTGGGGAACGTTTTTTGCCTCCCTTATTAAGGGGGGTAAGCACCGCAGGTGCTGGGGGGATTCGGCGGAATGAGA
>CAZEZQ010000694.1:0-3804 GCA_964516245.1 uncultured bacterium
GAGCGAATGCGGGGAAAAGATACAGAAAAAGTCATCGATTTGATCTTGCACCAAGTCAGCCGCAGCGGCATTTCTCCCGCCTATGAACGGTTGCCCGCCACCTCGCTGTATATGACATGGAAATTCATCACCTGGTTCGTGATCGAAGATATTCCAATGGATCATCCGGCTGTGGAAGAATTCGCCGAATGGTTCTATACACAAGAACCCAATGGGTACATTTACGATGTTCGCGAAGCGCTGCGAACTTTGTTTCAATCCAACTTGTTTTATGACGAACAATATCGCTTTCAGATGATCAAGCATCCAGCCGATTACATGGTGGCCGCGTTGCGCAATTTGGAACTTGACGATGTGAATTATATCGAATCGGCGGGTGACGATTTGGCCGATATGGGGATGGCGCTATTCTCACCCCCAAATGTGGCGGGGTGGGTGCATGGCAAAACCTGGATCAATTCAACCAACATCATCAACCGTTTTAATTATGCCGACCGGCTTTCCAAGCGGACCATCATGACAAGGAAATATGCGCAAAAGCTACTTATGGATGGGCATGTGAAAGACGAAAACGATCACGACGGTATGGTGGAACATTTCCGCGCCCGGCTGATTCAACAACCCATGAACGATCAAGAATACCGGGTGTACGATAACGTCCTTCGCCGAATCCGGGGTGAAAACCTCCTCATGCGCAAACTCAGCCTTGTGGCCCATTTGATGATGGCCATGCCCAAATATCAAGTGAAATAAGCACTGAAAACAGGAGAGTTGTCAATGAGTATGAATCGCCGTGAAATGCTAAAAACAAGCCTCTCTAGCATGGCTTATTTTTCCACCTTGGCCACAACGCCCAATTGGATTGTCAAATCTGCCAATGCCATTCAAGATTCATTCGAAGACCGTATTCTCGTGGTGTTGCAGCATGGGGGCGGCATCGACGGCTTGAATACTGTCATCCCGGTCACCGACGATATATATTATGACAGCCAAACGCGCCCCAATCTCGCCATCCCCAAAGATGCGGCCATTACTTTGGATGGCCTGAATTCCTTTCATCCACAATTGGCCCGCTTGGCCGATTGGTATCAAAAAGGCAATGTGGGCATTATCCAAAACGTCGGCTACCAAAACCCCAACCTTTCGCACTTTACATCGACCGATATCTACGAATTTGCCCAAAATCCACTTGAAGGCACAGAGCGCCAAGGATGGGTGGCGCGTTTTTATGACAACCAATGTGATGGGTGCGAACCCGGTGCACTTGATATGGTGGTGGCAGGCAAAACCAAAGTGCCCGATTCGATGGATGGAGGGGCCGTGTTTCAACCGCCCGCGATTAACCGCGCTTCTGATTATTCGATGAACGCCCATCAAGATGAATTTATGCGGCTGCGGGCGATTCGCGATCTCAATGAAATTCAATATGTAGATTCGAAACTCGATTTTCTACAACGCAGCGCCAACGCGGCACAGGCTTCAGTTGTGGATATCAAAAAAGCCACTGAATTGGCTCAGTTGGTTACCGGCGCAGAGAGTTATCTCAACGATTCGCTGGGCCGGGGTCTCCAACTGGTTTCGCAGATAATCCGTTTTGGCTTCAAAACCAAAATCTTTTATGTTAGCCAGAGTGGCTATGATACTCACTCCGATCAAGTTGGGGCGGGTAACCCGATCAACCAAGGGGAACATCCTCAATTGCTGGGCCGTTTTGACCGCAATGTGAGCGCGTTTTTAACCGAGATGGAACTCACCGGAAACTTGGACCGGGTGTTGATTATGAGCTTTTCTGAATTTGGCCGCCGCGTTCGCGAGAACGGCAGTTTGGGCACCGACCACGGCGCAGCCAATTGTTCGTTTGTGTTTGGCGGTGGTGTTAATGGTGGAGTCTACGGCGGCCAGCCCAACCTGTCAGATTTAATCAAAGGCAACCTCAAATACAAAATCGATTTTCGCTCGGTCTATGCCCAGGTGATCGAGGCTTGGTTTGGAGAACAGGCCGCTCCGGTTTTTGGACCGGATGTGTATCGTCAGCAAATTCGGCGCGATTTAAGTCAACTCGATTTTGTGAAAAATCCCGCCAATTAAGCGGAGAAAATTGATAGCATGAATTGGAAATGTAAAAAGGTGTTAGGAATAATATATTAACGCAATTTGGAGCGCAGGCGTCCCGCCTGCTTTATCTGAAAATGCAGGCAAGATGTCCTGCGTTCTAAAATGCAGGCGGGACGCCTGCGCTCCAAAATGCAGGCAAGATGCCTGCGCTTCAAATTGCAGGCGGGACGCCTGCGCTCCAAAATTGGATGGATTATTAAATATACTTGTCTGGAAATTGACGAAAGGATCAGGCAAATGAATATCGTAAAACAGAACATATGCATAACAACCATTTTTTTGGGCTTGGCCGTGTTTGGGCAGGCGGAAGAAAGAACCGTAACCTTTCAGAATGGCAACGGAGATTATAACGGGGTAGAAGATACTTTTGTGATGTCTGGGGATCCCGATAAAAACACCAACGGCGACAATCACCCTCAAAACCGCCCGTTTGAATTTGAATGGGACGGCAAGGATAGCAACGGCCACAATATTGCCCTGATTCAATTTCGTGAGATGGTTGGTGATGCACCCAATCAAATCCCTCCCAATGCCACTATTTTGAAAGCGGAATTGATCACATCGGTGGCCAATAGTGGGTCTTCCAATCAATTTTCCCTGATTCACAATTTGCTAGTGGAATGGGAACAGGAAACCGCAACCTACAACAATGTGTTTGATGGATTGGGTGCGGATGAGGATCCTGTAGAAGCAGGATTTCTTTCGGAAATTTCGATCAAAGCTTTTCATAATCCCGGCAATCCAGGTGATACATGGAAAGTGGAATTGACCGAACTGGTGCAGGAAATTGTGAACGGTTTGCCCAACAACGGGTTTGCTATCGTACCCAGTAAAAACTCAACCAATGGCTTTGGCCATATCTCTTCTGAAGCGCCGCGTGTGGAATCGGAACTGGTGTTAACCATTGAGACTTCAGCGGGTATCTATAACTTTGAACATGGAAAAGACGGTTACACCGGTGTGAAAGATGCCTACATTGCCAACCGCGGCAATGCCTATTTCACCAACTTTGGAGACCGCAACACGTTGTTGCTCGAACGTTCTGCTTCAGACGATGTCTCGCTGGGGTTGCTGCGCTTCGACGGTATTATTGGAAGCGAGCCAAATAAAGTTCCACCTATGTCGACCGTGCTGAGCGCCAATTTGCGTTTTTGGGTTCGCCGCAGCAATAATGAAAGAGTGTTTGTCAGCGACATATTGCCATTTCAAACAGAGATTTTGGGAGTAACCGTAAATACCTTTTTCGATGAAAACGAGGTTACTTATGAGAACTTCGTGGAAGACGGTGTATATCCTAAATACAGTGTGGAAATCGCCGAAGAACCCACGGCCTCATTCAGAGCTAAGCCGCGCCGTCCGGTAGATTTGGATGTGACCAGTAGTGTGACGAATTGGGTCATGCAAGACAGCCTCAATCACGGCTGGCTATTTGAAACTTCAAGGGGTGACGACATCAGCCTGAACGCCAAAGAAGGCGGTGGCGGCTTCGGCCCCCCAAAACTGGTTGTGACCTATGAATTCGAAACCACAAAAGTGAGAGATTTCATGCTGTATTAACCGGGATGGCGTACCGGCAAAAAGTCCGATACAGAAAATGACCATACAATATATAGTAACTCATGTATCTAACTTGCACTATAAATTGTTGCAGGCGAGGACGCCTGCGCTCCAAAAAAGACTTTTTGCCGA
>CAZEZQ010000695.1:0-3797 GCA_964516245.1 uncultured bacterium
CAGGCGGGGACGCCTGCACTATATGTTGATGCAGGCGGGGACGCCTGCGCTCCAAAAAAGACTTTTTGCCGGATTGTCTCATATAATATCGTATCTCATTTTTTTCTGTCAGGCCATTCGTAAGATGATCCGTCAAAAAGTATTTGCTTGTGGTGCGGATATCTTGCCTGCGCTAGAATACTCACATAAAGCGCAGGCAAGATGCCCGCATAACAATGTCGGCTTATCGGCTGAGGCTCTCACTACAATCGGTTGGATCGGCTATAAGTAGAAGATTTAAACAACATGGCGTTATGATGCAGGCTTGATTTGTTTAATCTGCTCCTTTTCCTTTTGCTGAGCATGGTATAAGTCCCACCGCTGCTGAAGATTTAGCCAAAAATCGGCGGACATACGAAAATATTTCGCCAACCGCAGCGCCGTGCTGGGTGTGACACCCCGTTTCGCGTGAATGATCTCATTGATGCGTTGATAGGGAACTTGAATTGCATCAGCCAGCTGTTTTTGTGTGATGCCCATTGGATTCAAAAATTCAACCAACAGCGTTTCACCTGGATGTGTGGGTTGACGGTGTGTAGGGATTCTTATCATACGTGACTCTCCATAACGCTTAATGATAATCTGTAATTTCTACATTTGTAGGACCTTCTTCAGTCCACTCAAAGCAAATTCGATATTGATCGTTGATGCGCAGGCTGTATTGTCCTTTTCTATCACCGGAGAGTGTTTCAAAGTGATTTCTTGGCGGTTCACGTAATTCATTAAGAGCGGTCACGGAATCCAATTGATCCATTTTTCGACTTGCTATCTTCCAAAGTTGTTTTGGACATGCTTTTCTTGCTTGCTTTGTATCTTTGCCGTTGAAAATATCTTCAGATGCTTTATCTTTGAACGATTGGACCATATATCATGATATCACGGTATTCATGTTATATCAATAAAATATGCATCATTTTAAATATGATCACTCGACGATTAAATATAGCGACAATTAGGTGTTAAACCACTAGTTTATCTGCTATCAATTCAATCTGTTATGTTAAATTCGGTTCTCTCAAATGCTTTTTTTAGGTTTATTCTCCCGCTAAAAATTCATTGGGAAATCGAAAATCTGGAGCGATTGAATACACTTCGATATTGTCTATATACACTTGTACTTCTTTGTTGTTGCCTGTATTGGCAACCTGAAATAGGGGGATGGCCGTATCACCTATTGGGTTATATAAAGTGACTATTCTCTGTAATTTATTCGTGAATATATTACTGTTCATTGATAAATTCAATCCAAGGGAGCCATCTCCAACTCCATCCAGAATTCCCAAGGCTACCGAAGCGCCTTCGGCGTTGGCTTTTACAGAGGCACGAACCAATGTGGGATGGCTGCCGGTTTGTATTTCAGGCAGCATGATGAGTTCTACGGTATCGGGTTCTATGGTAAATGTGAGGCCGGTTCGGTCGGTGAGCGAGGTTTCTTCATTGGTTAACGCGCCAAATATCTCTTCTGGATACGGCCCCCAGAGCAAAAATCCCGGTTTGGCTTCGAGAAATCCACCCGGTTGGCGAATGAAACCAAACCGTGTGTTAAATTGAGAGACCTGAATGGGTACAGGATGCTGCACAGAGGACAAATCTTGGTTTTCTCCCTCTCTTGAGAGCAGAGCGCCTGTTGTGGTTTTCCCTTTTGCCAATCGCAATATCTTTAGATTATCCAAATAGACGGTTGCGCTTTCGATGCCCGATACATTGGCCACCTGGAACACCGGCGCCACAGAATTTGCAGCTGGATCATACAAGGTCACCATACGGTGATAGCCCTCTTTCAGCACCACGCTGTTTTGCAGGAAATCAGTAGAAATTGACCCGTCATTCGCAGCATCCAATGCGCCAAGAGTCACGCTGGCGCCTTCACCAAGCGCTTGTACAGAAGCCTGAAGCAAAACCGGCCCATCTGATGTAGGAACCGAATTGAAGATCAGCGTTTCTACTCTGCCGGTGAGTGTGGTGATGATTGCTCCCTGGCCGTCGCTATATCCTTCCTGAACGGGGATGGCCCCAAGGGTGACTTGGCCGGGGGGAAAACTTTCAAACCCGCCTGGAAGTTCAACAAATTCATTTTGGGCATTTAGAGGGAAATTTGCAATCACATTTGGTGTAGAGCCTTCTGGTTCAGCGTTGCTGCGGAAAGAGAGTGTATACACCCCGCCATCATTATTGTTTGAACGCACTCGAAGAAAGAAGTTCCCGCTTATTGTGACAGAGGTTCGTAAACGAAAGTTGCGACCGTCACCCATGTCATCATCGCTGGCGATGATCTGAGAATTATCGCCAGTGATTAATTCTCCGATGGTGTCGGCATTGCCGGTGGTGGTGAATTCATATTCCACCCCCGCAAGCAATTGGATTTGGAACCAGTCGAATTGATCTTCGGGTGATAAACTGTGAGGACCATGCGAATCATCTTCTATTCCTATGGGCGGCAAGACAGTTGCACCAGAGGCTTTGTCATCATTAGGATCCCAGGGGTCCAATCCTTCCAAATTGATCACTTCACGATATTTTAGGGTATAGCTGCCGGTGGTTCCCACATTGAAGGCGCGGACATTTAGTATATAGGTTCCACTGATTTCTGGTGTGAACACAATCCGGAAATTGTCTCGCACGCCTCCATCATCCTGCTCGATCAAACGCTCCCCTTGGGGACCGAAGACAAATGCGAAGGTATCCATTTCGCCTGTACTCGAAAATTCATACCGGGTTCCGGCTTGCAATTCGAAGCGAAACAGGTCCAATGTATCAACCAACGAAAGAGTATGCACTCCATGGGTTTGAAACGCAGGTGTGGGAACACCCAAATCATTCGCGCCTTCGGGTTCATCATCCATCGGGTCCCATTGGTCCCGAATGGGTTCGGCTGGCCCATTAAGCAATTGGGTATGGAGGGTATATTCATGGGCTCCACTACCCCAATGAGACAATTTCAATAAATACCGGTTGGTATCAAGGGGGGTGAATACCAAACTGAACTGGTCTCCGCTCGAAGGTGAATCTGCCCCCACAACCAAGGTTTTTCCATCGCTTTCATAGATTTCTCCAAGAATTCTTGCATCTCCTCCAGACCAAAAGCGATAAGTAGAGCCTTCTTCCAACAAAAATGAGAACCAATCCACTATATCCAAGTCTGCCAAGCTGTGGGGGCCATGTATCATTTCTTCATCGCCGGGGGTCTCCAGTTCGGTAGAACCTTCGAAAACGTCATCTTCAGGGTCCCACTCGTCTCTGGGTGGGATGGTGATATCTCCACTTTGATATACCAAGTGATAGGTCCCACTAGTAGAAACAGGCAGACCGCCGGGTCCGGGCAAGGAACCGGCATCCACTAAATTTACCTGGACGAAAAAAAGGCCGGAATTTTCGGGTGTGTAGATGATTTCAAAATTGGGATTGTCAAATGTGCCTTCATTACGGGTCAATCGAAGCACACCACCGGGGGCGTATAGTTCTCCAACAGTGTCTGCATCTCCAGTGCTGCTGAAGCGATATGTCACACCCGCGGCCAATTGGACTGCGAACCAATCTGCTTGATCGCTTTCAGTTAAAGTGTGAGGTCCGTGTGACTGTTCGTTGTTGGATGGCTCAGAGAGTTGGGTTGCGCCTGAACGGGTGTCATCTGTTGGATCCCATTGGTCCGCAAGAATTTGGCTGTAAGTGGGCAGTGTAAGCGTAAGGGTGAAGCAGATTACAATTATAAGCTTGTTCATGATTGTCTCATTCTAAACAATATGGAATCAATGTCATAT